>NZ_JBXWSB010000024.1:0-50534 GCF_059613205.1 Ruegeria sp. BHSB064 | reverse complement strand
ACGTAGTCAGCGTGGCCGGGGCAGTCAACGTGCGCATAGTGGCGGTTGTCGGTCTCGTATTCCACGTGGGCGGTCGAGATGGTGATGCCGCGCGCTTTCTCTTCCGGCGCACCGTCAATCTGGTCATACGCTTTGAAGTCACCGAAATACTTGGTGATTGCTGCGGTCAGCGTCGTTTTACCATGGTCAACGTGGCCAATCGTGCCGATGTTGACGTGCGGTTTTGTACGCTCAAACTTTTCCTTTGCCATTCCTCAGGCGCCCTTTTGTGCTTTGGGGGACCCTTGGTCCCGTGGTTACATCTGCGCGCGCGAGATATTTGGTTCAGGGGGGAAAATCAAGCACATCCTGAGGGAAATACGCCGATCATGCCGGATTTTGCGTGACCGCGCTGGAATCAAGCGGTTGGATCAGGTCGGGACGTCTGTCAAACCAGCCATTCTCTTCATGTTCTTCAGCCAGCCATTCTTCGACGCGGTCTGCTACTTTCAACGCCAGACCGCTCATCTGTTGTTCTTTGGTTCGGGCATTACCTGACCCGGTAAGGGCGCTTTCGCCGGTCGTGTCTTCCAGCACCTGAAACTGTTTTCCTTTGGCCAGGAACTCTTTTTTCTTCACGTCATAGACGTTGACCAAAACAATGGCGGTACTTTTGGGATTGTAAATTACCGGAATCCCGGGCGGTGCCAGCATGTATCCCTCAAGGCTGATGCCGATGTCATATTCCTGCGCACCCTCATAGCGCCCCAATCGAATATCGACCGCGTTCTGGATGGCTTTTGTCCATTCGTCAGGTGTTGCGTCCCGCGACACCGGCCCCTGCACCGCTTTGTCTGCAAAGGCATAGTTCACACGCAGTTTGAATTCCCCGAGCGACTCGGGCGGCTCATAAACCTGCGTCTGGGTGCAAGCGCCCATCAGGGCAAGTCCAGTGATCAGCGTCAGAATGCGCAACATGTCTCGTCTCGATAGGCCTGTTTTTATTGGATGTAGCGCACCGATACGGGGTGTGCCAAGCCGTATCGGAAGAAATTCGCCAAACATGTAGGTCATTACGAGAACTTGTAGTCCCGCGGGAACCCGTATGGCGGCTTTTTCCCGACGCTGGCACGCTTGGCCAACCATTGGGACATGTCAGCCTCGTGCCGGGTTTTGTCGCCGCCCATGGACCACTTCAGACCTTCTTCCCAATTGAAGGTGGTGATGTCAGACAACCCGCCATCCAGTTCCAACGTCCCCTGACGCCCGCGCGCCATGTTGTATTTCTGCAGGCGCACACCTTTGCCTCGGGTCATTTCGGGCAGTTCTTCTGTTGGGAACACAAGGAACTTGCCGTTCTGCGAAACGACCGCCACGTGATCCCCATCAACCGGTTTACAGATCATCGCCGTCTCGTCGCCTTTGACGTTCAGCACCTGTTTGCCGTTGCGGGTCTGGGCTAGCACGTCATCCTCGGGCACCATGAACCCATTTCCTGCATCCGAGGCCACCAGCAGCTTACGCCCCGGTTTGTGGATCAGAATATCGATGATCTGCGCCTCGTTCGGCAGATCGACCATAAGACGCAGTGGTTCACCCATACCTCTGCCACCGGGCAGATTGGCCGCACTGACAGTGTAGAATCGCCCGTTTGAAGCAAAGACCAACAGTCGATCAGTGGTTTCCGCGTGGAAGATGAAGCGCGGGCCATCGCCGTCTTTGAACTTCAATTCGCGCTTCAGGTCGATATGGCCTGTCATGGCGCGAATCCAGCCCATCTGAGAGCAGACGACCGTGATCGGCTCCTTGTCGATCATCGCCTCAAGCGGCACTTCTTCGACCTGTCCGGCCTCGGCGAATTGCGTGCGGCGCGCGCCGCCTTCGTAGTCTTTGCCGAAGGTCTTCTTGGTCTCTTTCAGCTGCTCGGCGATCTTGGCCCATTGCAGGGCGGGATCGGCCAACAGGTCTTCGAGATTGGCGCGTTCCAGCATCAACTCGTCACGTTCGCGGACCAATTCCATCTCTTCCAGACGACGCAAGCTGCGCAGGCGCATATTGAGGATGGCGTCGACCTGAACCTCAGACAGTTCGCCCTCACCCGGCTTGGGCGTGACGTAATCAGACTCGTCGGTGGCACGGACGTGATCGATGCCCCAATCCTCGCGCATCAGCGCGGCTTTGGGGTCGTCGTCATAGCGGATGATGTCGATCACACGATCAAGGTTCAGGAAAGCAACGATAAAGCCCTCCAAGACCTCTAACCGATGGTCGATCTTGGCCATGCGGTGACGCGAGCGGCGGATCAGCACCTCTTGCCGGTGATCGAGGAAGGCGCGCAGCACTTCCTTCATCGAGCAAACCTTGGGCGTTACCCCGTCGATCAGCACGTTCATGTTCAGACTGAACCGCACCTCAAGGTCCGAGTTGCGATAGAGCATGCCCATCAGCACCTCGGGGTCCACGTTCTTGGAGCGCGGTTCGAGGATCAACCGGATATCATCGGCGGATTCGTCGCGCACATCGGCGAGAATCGGGATTTTCTTGGTCTGGATCAGCTCTGCGATCTTTTCGATCAGCTTGGATTTCTGAACCTGATACGGAATCTCGGTGACGATGATCTGCCACTGGCCGCGCCCCAGATCTTCAACCTCGTATTTACAACGCAGACGGAATGAACCGCGCCCGGTGCGATAGGCCTGCGCGATGTTCTCGGGCGGCTCTACAATGACGCCACCTGTTGGGAAGTCCGGGCCCGGCACGTAGTTCAGCAGCGTATCGTCGCGGGCATCCGGCGTCTTGATCAGATGCAGACAGGCATCGCACAGCTCGGCAATATTGTGCGGTGGAATGTTCGTCGCCATCCCCACGGCGATACCGCTGGCCCCGTTGGCCAACAGGTTCGGGAATTGCGCAGGCAGCACGACCGGTTCGGTCAGGGTGCCGTCATAGTTGTCGCGGAAATCAACTGCGTCTTCGTTCAGACCCTCAAGCAGCGCCTCGGCCACGATGGTCATCCGCGCCTCGGTGTAACGCGAAGCAGCCGGGTTATCGCCGTCGATATTGCCGAAGTTCCCCTGCCCGTCGACCAGCGGATAGCGCACGTTGAAGTCCTGTGCCAATCGCGCCATCGCGTCGTAAATGGCGGCATCGCCGTGCGGGTGATAGTTACCCATCACGTCACCCGAGATCTTGGCGGACTTCCGAAAACCTCCGGTTGCACTGAGTCGCAATTCCCTCATCGCATAGAGGATTCGCCGATGAACCGGCTTCAGCCCGTCGCGCGCGTCGGGTAAAGCGCGATGCATGATAGTGGAGAGCGCATAGGTCAGATAGCGTTCACCAATCGCGCGTCGCAGCGGCTCGGCTACTTCGCCCCCACCTTCGGGGGCCTCCATGTTGGGGTCGTCGATCGTATCGTTCATATATGATGTGATACGACGCAAGCGCGTCTTGGTAAAGCAAGCAGCGGATATTTTGCTGGGGACAAGTCGCGCTTTTTGCAACAGGGGGAGGCAGCTGATTGTTTTCCCCCATCTTTCGACTCAGCTCCACTATTATGCTACCATTCCAACAATTGAATGATTGCTGCCTGTATTTTTGTTACGATTACCTTGGGGGACGGCCACTATGCGCCTGATACTTGTTACTTTTGCCGCTCTCGGCTGGACCTTTTACGTGATGAGTGGAGGTCCCGACTTTGAACCGCGCGGAGTGCGCGAAGCCCAACCTGAACGCGTTGCTGTTGCACCAAAACCTGATGTCCCGGTGGTCGAACCTGCTCCGGTTGAAAACCTTGTGACACGCGCGGCGATCAAACCTGAACAAGTGGTGCCAGTGGCTACCGAACCTGTCGCCGAGTTGGGCGAAGAAGAAACCAAAGCACTGCTGTCGCAGGTGGCTGCGGGCCTCAAGGCAAACCCAACTTTGTTCAGCGACGAGAACGTAACGCTTACCTTGGCATCGCTTGAACAAGGCGTCGCCTCGCTTGAACAAGTCACCACTGATGCCGAACTGCCAACGGTGGACCTGTCGGTGCCTGTTGAAACACCCAAGGACATTCGCGAGATTTCAGGCACCCGCGTCAACATGCGAGACGGCCCGGGAACCATCTACCCGATCATTGGCAAGGCCCGGATTGGCCAACAAGTCGAAGTGCTGAGCGAATCGGGCACAGGCTGGCTGCGCCTGCGCGTGTTGCCGGGGCAACAGGTTGGGTGGATTTCCGCATCACTGGTCCGGAAAACAACAAACTGACGCCAGAGTGTCATTGCCCTGCCGCAAACACCGCCATAGCTATTGGCGGGGTAGATGCGCGGAAGGCTTATGCAGAAATCGATTCTAATTACGGGATGCTCTTCGGGCATCGGCCTGGATGCGGCACACGGAATGCGTGCACGCGGCTGGCGTGTCTTTGCATCTTGTCGCCAGCAGCGCGATTGTGATCGTCTGCGCGCACAAGGCTTTGAAAGCCCCAGAATCGACTATACCGACCAACAGAGCATTACTTCAGGATTGTCATCGGTTATTGAAGCAACGGGCGGCACTTTGGATGCTTTGTTCAACAACGGCGCCCACGGCTTGCCCGGGGCGGTCGAAGACGTACCGACCGACGGATTGCGCCATATCTTCGAAACCAATGTCTTTGGATGGCACGAGCTGACGCGCCATGTGATTCCCGTTATGCGGGAACAAGGTCACGGCCGAATTGTTCAATGCTCTTCGGTTCTGGGCCTTGTCGCCTTTCCCTGGAGAGGCGCTTATGTCGCCACCAAATATGCCATTGAGGGCCTGACCGATACGATGCGGCTGGAATTGCGCGACACCGGCATCCACGTGGTTCTGATCGAACCCGGCCCCATCACGTCGAAGCTTCGGGAAAAGGCGATTCCGATGTTCGAAAAGTACATCGATTGGGAAAACTCGGCCCTGCGGGCAAGATACGAAGCCTCCTTATTGAAACGCCTTTATGAAAGCAGCGGGCCCGACCGGTTCGAGCTGCCGGCGTCTGCCGTGACAAACAAACTGGCCCACGCGGTCGAAGCGCGACGCCCCAAACCGCGCTATTATGTGACAACACCGACCTATGTGGCCGGAGTTCTGCGCCGGATTTTGCCCACAAAAGCCACTGACCGGATCCTCTCGGATATCTGAGGCGAAATTTCCCGTTCGCTTTTTGACCTCTCAACGCTAGATGGGTCATAATCGAAAAAACCGGACGGTGACTTGAAATGGACCTTTTGATGGTCGTACTGCTTTTGGCTATGGCGGCGGTTGTCGTTGTGCTGACCTTGGGCATTGCGAATTTCGGCAAAGGCGGCATGGAAGCCGCAAAGAAAAGCAACAAGATGATGCGGCTGCGTATCCTCTTTCAATTCATTGCCGTAGTGCTGATCGTTCTATTCGTCTATCTGCGCGGACAAGGGGTGCAATAAATGGTCGTTCTCAACAAAATTTATACGCGCACCGGCGACGACGGCAAAACGGCCCTGGGCAATGGTGAACGCGTAGCCAAGTACGCGGGCCGTGTTGCCGCCTATGGCACGGTAGATGAATTGAACGCCTTTGTTGGCGTAGCCAGAAGCGAAGCCGAGGGTGAAACGGATGCAGCACTATCGCGCATTCAGAATGACCTGTTCGATCTGGGTGCCGATTTCTGCCGCCCTGACATGGACAAGGACGCCGAGGCCGACTACCCGCCCCTGCGCATCGTGCCGTCTCAGATCGACCGGCTCGAGGCCGAAATTGACGCAATGAACGAACATCTCGAACCGCTGCGCAGCTTCATCCTGCCGGGCGGCTCGCGTCTGGCGGCACACTTGCATGTGTGCCGTACCGTGTCGCGCCGGGCAGAACGGCTGGCGGTTGAATTGACGAATATGGAGCCGGTCAACGACGTCGCGGTCAAATATCTCAACCGCCTCAGCGACTGGTTCTTTGTCGCCGCACGGTGCGCAAACAACAACGGCAAAGATGACGTTTTGTGGGTTCCTGGCGCGAACCGCTGATCACGAATTGCAGAGGATTCAGGCGGCATCGTTCCGCCCCTCTGCGAAAAAAACCACAAAACGCGACGTCCCGACGCCATGACGTGACGATTTTGCTCTGTTGTGCTTCTGCCGCAGGCGCTATCTAGTCCGTCGAGAGCATTGGTGGAGTCGCTTTGGCGGCTTGCCGTTTTTTTGAGGAGCATACGCAAAAATGAAGGTACTGGTGCCTGTCAAGCGCGTGATTGACTACAACGTTAAGGTCCGCGTGAAAGCGGATGGGAGCGGTGTTGATCTCGCCAATGTGAAAATGTCGATGAACCCGTTCGACGAGATTGCTGTTGAAGAAGCAATTCGTCTGAAAGAAGCGGGCAAAGCCGACGAAGTTGTTGCCGTTTCGATCGGCGTCAAGCAAGCACAGGAAACGCTGCGCACCGCGCTGGCGATGGGTGCAGACCGCGCGATCCTGGTTGTGGCCGCTGATGACGTGCACACCGACATCGAACCGCTGGCCGTTGCCAAGATCCTGGCCAAAGTGGTCGAGGAAGAGCAGCCGGGCATCGTTCTGGCGGGCAAGCAGGCGATCGACAACGACATGAACGCCACCGGTCAGATGCTGTCGGCCCTGCTGGGCTGGTCACAAGGTACGTTCGCGTCCGAGCTGGACATTGAAGGCGACAGCGCCAAGATCACCCGTGAGGTGGATGGCGGTCTGCAGACCATCAGCGTCAAGATGCCGACCATCGTGACCGTTGACCTGCGCCTGAACGAGCCGCGCTATGCGTCGCTGCCGAACATCATGAAGGCGAAGAAAAAGCCGCTGGATGAGAAAACCGCCGCCGATTATGGCGTCGACGTCACTCCGCGTCTGGAAATCGTCAAAACTGACGAGCCGCCGGCACGTGCCGCTGGTATCGTCGTGGGCTCGGTCGACGAGCTGGTCGAGAAACTCAAAGAAGCGGGGGCTGTGTAATGGCTGTTCTTCTGCTGGCTGAAGTCAACAATGGTGAGCTGTCGATGGACGCCACCGCAAAGGCCGTCAACGCTGCAAAGGCTCTGGGCGATGTGACCGTTCTGGCTGCTGGTGGGTCCGCCGCCGCTGCCGGTGAGGCCGCCGCCAAGATTGAAGGCGTGTCCAAGGTTCTGGTCGCCGAGGATGCCTCGCTGGGCCACCGCCTGGCGGAATCGACCGCAGCGCTGATCGTGTCGCTGGCCGATGGCTACGAGCACATCGTTGCCCCTGCGACCACCGACGCCAAGAACGTGATGCCGCGCGTTGCCGCGCTGCTGGACGTCATGGTGATCTCGGATGCGTCCGGCGTGGTTGACGGATCGACCTTCGAGCGTCCGATCTATGCGGGCAACGCGATCCAGACCGTGAAATCGAACGACGCCAAGAAGGTTGTCACCCTGCGGACCGCGTCCTTCGACGCCGCAGGCGAAGGCGGTTCGGCCCCGGTCGAAGCCATCTCGGTCCCGGCCTCCGAAGGTCTGTCGTCGTGGGTCGAGGACAAGGTTGCCGAGAGCGACCGTCCAGAGCTGACCTCGGCTGGTGTTGTTGTCTCGGGCGGCCGTGGTGTCGGCTCGGAAGAGGACTTCAAACTGATCGAAACCCTGGCCGACAAGCTGGGTGCCGCTGTTGGCGCATCGCGCGCCGCCGTTGACTCGGGCTACGCCCCGAACGACTGGCAGGTGGGTCAGACCGGTAAGGTTGTTGCACCTGACCTGTATGTCGCTGTCGGCATCTCGGGCGCGATCCAGCACTTGGCTGGTATGAAAGACTCGAAGGTCATCGTTGCGATCAACAAAGACGAAGAAGCGCCGATCTTCCAGGTCGCTGACTTCGGCCTGGTCGCAGACCTGTTCCAGGCAGTGCCGGAACTGACCGAAAAACTCGGCTGATCAGTCTGCCTAGTTTTTGACAACGATAATTGAAGGCCCGCCCAATGGCGGGCCTTTTTATTGCAGGTCGCGCAATACTGGCAGCAGGTGACCAGCAATCTCTCTGTGCGCGGACGGGCCAATCATATGCTCAGCCATCGGCTGTTGCAGCGTACCAAACAACACGTCTTCCAAAGCATCAGACTGCGCAGCCACGCAAACCGTGCATTCAACCACGCTGGCACAAAGGGGTCGAAGCGGCTGGATCAAAGCAGCGTCCGGCAAGACAGAATCGCCTTGTGTTCCTTTCCCTCCGTGCACATGCAGCCAAAGCAGAATGACTGGCGGATCAATCTGACGCAACAGATGGGACGTCGTGCGCACCCAAGCATCTCGTAGCTCTTGTTCAATTGCGGCGAAGCGTTTGTCTTCTGCTGCGCGGAGCCTGTTCAACAAATGCCTCACAAAATGAATCTCAGTGAAATCAACTTCGGGATAAAGCTGTAACAGGTCCCGAGAGGGCTCCAGAAACCGATCATTCCGGTGCGGATGAACGCGGTAGAAGCGATTCGACTGGTACGGCAGACCGAGTGTTTGAAAAACGCATATCTCCGCCTTATTTGTCAGGCTCAACAACGCCCGGTCGCCCAGCAGGGCTTCGACACCGCAAAACAAGCTGCCAAAATTGATGCAGGGCATCCCCAATTGATCCGCCAGCACCGCGGGAAACGGTTGATCCACAAAACGACCAAAGGTCTCGTCCCCACCCAGGCACGCCACAAAAGGGCCGTTCAAATCACCGGCCGGACCGCGGAACCAAAGTTTTGAACCCTTGTATTGGCAAACGCAGTCCCCGCTCCTGTTTGTTCCATGAAAGCTCATATCAAGCCCCCCATATTCTCACCCGCTTGCCATCTTGCGGCCTCAGATGTTGAGAAAACCCTAATGCGCGCATTTGAAGCAAAATAGTCAGGTCCGATCCCCTTGCCGCCTGCCCCGCTCTGCCGATACTGTCGCGATAATCTTCAGGGCAAGGGCAGCTGAACATGGAAATAAAATCGATCGGAGTGATTGGCGCGGGCCAGATGGGTAACGGGATTGCCCATGTTCTGGCGTTGGCAGAATATGAGGTCTTGCTGAATGATGTCAGTCAGGACGCGCTGAACAACGCGGTATCCACAATCGAAGGCAACATGGCGCGCCAAGCCTCTCGCGGCAAGATCAGCGACGAAGATATGCAGGATGCATTGAAACGTATCACGACAACGCTTGAACTGCCCCGTCTTGGTCAAACCGATCTGGTCATCGAAGCCGCGACCGAGCGGGAAACGATCAAGCAGGCGATTTTCGAGGACCTGCAACCGCATCTGTTGCCGCATACGATTTTGACGTCAAACACGTCATCCATTTCGATCACACGTCTGGCCAGCCGCACTGACCGGCCAGAGCGGTTTATGGGATTTCACTTCATGAATCCGGTGCCGGTCATGCAGCTGGTGGAACTGATCCGGGGCATCGCCACAGACGAAGAGACGTTCAGCGCCTGTAAGGCTGTGGTCGATCGCCTCGGCAAAACGGCAGCGAGTGCCGAAGATTTCCCGGCCTTCATCGTCAACCGCATTCTGATGCCGATGATCAATGAGGCTGTTTATACTCTTTACGAAGGGGTTGGCAGCGTTCAGTCCATCGACCAGTCAATGAAGCTGGGTGCGAATCATCCGATGGGGCCGCTGGAACTGGCGGATTTCATCGGGCTGGATACCTGCCTGGCGATCATGAACGTTTTGCATGACGGTCTGGCTGACACCAAATACCGCCCCTGCCCGCTATTGACGAAATATGTCGAGGCGGGTTGGTTGGGCCGCAAAACCGAGCGAGGGTTTTACGACTATCGCGGAGAGGTTCCGGTTCCGACACGCTAACAGGGGGCCAGCCCCCTCGCCCGGATTTCATCCGGGCTCACCCCCGAGGTGTATTCGGCCAGATGAAGAAGCGGATCAGGCTTTGTTTGATTGGCCCAAGGACATTGTGCGATCCCGTAGCCATGCCATGAAGCCGCGCGGGTCGCGCTCGAGCAGTTCCATATCTTCATCGCTGATCGGCTCACCGATAACCGGCGACTGCGGTTTGTTGCAGGATCGGACGATTTCATGCAGCAGCAATCCCTGCCGCAGAATCGGCGACAGCTTATTGGCGATCTGGTACCATCGCGAGTTGCTGCCGGGGAAGAAAATCGGCAACACCTGCGCGCCCGAGCGACGGATCATTTTGGCGGTGAACACGTTCCATTCCCGCTCGATGGCGGGACCAAACCAGTCATCTGAAGACATCACCACACCCGAAGGGAACAGGGCCACCACACCGCCGTTCTTCAGGTGATCCATGGCCTTGCCGCGCATCTCCAGCATCTTGGCCTGCGCTTCGGGGTCATGCGGGAAGGGCACCGGGATCATGAAGGACGTCGCGGCCTCATCCAGTCCGGTCAGGACAGACCGGGTCAGAATGCGATAATCGCTGCGCACCCGTCCAATCAGTTCAGCCAGGATCATTCCATCGACCATACCGTGCGGGTGGTTGGCAACCACAACAACAGGACCGGTTTTGGGAATCCGGGCAATCTGTTCTTGCGGTGTGGTCAGGTCGATTCCCATAGTTGTGAGGGCACCGCCCCAGAACCGCTGGCCGCGGTAGTATTCGTTCTTTTTTTCGAATTTGTTGACCATGCGCAAAATGGTCAGCTTACCTGTGCACCACTCGATCGCCCGAATAGCGGTCGAGGTCCAAGCATCGTCAAACGAGTTCGCATAGGTCAGGGTTCTACGGTCGTAGATTTCGCCCTGATCTGTGGTCCCATCCACCACCGGGCTTGTCTTGGTCTCGTGCGTCGTTTCCGCCAATTCCTGGTCTTCCCGTTTTCATGTCGCGGCGGGGCGGATTAAAACCCCTCTCCGAACTTGTCATTCACAAGCGCTTCCAGAGCTTCCGCCAATGCCTCAGCATCCGGCCCGGACGTCTCGACGTCAATAGTTGTTCCGCGCGAGGCTGCCAACATCAAAAGACCCATAATACTGTCACCTGAGGCAGAAAGTCCGTCTTTGGACACCTCGGCATGGGCATCGAACCCTTCCACGACCTCGACCAGTTTTGCCGAGGCACGGGCGTGCAGGCCCTTTTCATTGATGATTTTAAGGCTTCGGTTGGTCATAGTCGTCAATCCGGTTTTATTCCAATGTCACATTTTGTGCATTTATGTATTTCCGTCCAGCCTCCATTGCCTGACGCACGGCATCGCCGATGGGCAGGTGGCGGCTTTTGGCCAGTTTGATCAGCATTGGAAGGTTGGCGCCGTAGAGAATACGCCGATCCTGAGGCGCACAGGCCCTCAGGCTGAGATTCGACGGGCTCCCGCCAAACAGGTCGGTGACAACCACGACACCATCGCCCATGTCCACGCTGTCCGCAGCCTGGCAGATCTCGGCCTGTTTTGCGTCACGGTCGTGGTCGGCTTCGATCGCAATAGCCACCAGACCGGGTTGCGGCCCAACCACATGCTGTGTGGCGGCCAGATATTCCTGAGCCAACCCCCCATGCGCAACGATCACAATCCCGATCAATCCGACCTCACATTCAACGTCCGGCGTTCCATCTCGCGATGCCTAATTGCCACTTGCTGACCGCCTTCGGCAAGGGCCTTTGCAACGGCTTCGGCCATTGCAACAGAGCGGTGTTGCCCCCCGGTACACCCAAAGGCCACAGACAGATGCGCTTTGCCTTCGGCCCGAAATGCGGGCAACAAAAGATTGAGCAGATCCATGACACGTTCAAAAAACGGCAAATAGGTCGTGTCCGATTGCACATAGTGCGCGACATCCGGGTGTCGACCATCCGCAGCCCGCAACTCGGGGCGCCAATATGGGTTGGCCAGAAACCGGCAGTCGAACACCATGTCCAACCCGCGCGGCAGCCCGCGTTTATACGAAAACGATTCTATAGAAACCGCAAGGTGCCGCCCGTCCTTGGGGGCAAACCAGGTTTCGACCTCTTCGCGCAACTGATGGACGTTCAACAGGCTTGTGTCGATCAGCGTATCCGCAATTTCACGGATCGGAGCCAACAGTTCTTTTTCGCGCTGAATGCCGGTTTCGGGGCTGGCATCTCTTGCAACCGGGTGTCGGCGGCGCGTTTCCGAAAAACGGCGCAGCAGAACGTCGTCACTGCAATCCAGATACAGCACCGTCAAATCCACTTGCGCCATGCGGCCCATCTTTTCGGCCAATTCGATAAATCCGATTGTCGAAAAATCCCGATTGCGGGCATCGACGCCCAGCGCCATCGGACGCTCGCTGTCCGCGCTGTCGAGCAGGCGCAGCAACAGCCCCATCGGCAGGTTATCAATGGCCTCGAAGCCAAGATCTTCCAGCACGTGGATCGCGGTGGATCGGCCAGCGCCTGAGGGGCCTGTGACCAATACGATCCGCCGTTGTGAAGTCATGTGTTCGGCCATTCTGCGTTTTCACGCCCATATTTTAGCAACTGCATCAATGCTGCTGCCAAATTGGGGACGCCAGCGCCCCGAAGCAAGGGAACAGTTTGCCTCAGGACTTGAACAGTGATCTGTTCGGGAAACCGCGCTGGCTCGCTCTGTGCCAGATCCACGACGTAACTCACCGGTGCTGACTCGACCGTCTGGGTTTTGAGCAGACCGATATGGCGCGCTTCGATCAAGCCGCGCAAATGTGGAACGGCAGACGCGACGACCCGCTCTTCGACCATCTCAAGGATCACGCGATCATCCGCAACCAGGTCTGCCCCAAAGGCCATCATCTGCAGTGCCAACCCGGATTTACCTGTGCCAGAGGCACCGATGATCAACACGCCGCGCCCTTCAACCGAAACACAGGAAGCGTGAACGCACGCCTTGTCCAGGTTTTTGGCGTCTGACAGCAAATTGGTTTGCATCGGTTAAACGGGCAGCCCCACCACGAAACGCGCGCCCAGAGGATCCGAGGTGATGTCGGCTTCGGTCGGGCGTATGTTTTCGGCCCAGATCACACCGCCATGGGCTTCGACAATCTGCTTTGAGATCGCAAGACCAAGGCCCGAGTTATTGCCGAAGTGCTCGGCCGGGCGCTGCGAGTAGAAGCGCTTGAACACTTTGGTCAGCGCCTGTTCGGGAATGCCGGGACCTGTATCCTCAACTACGACCAAAACGCGATTGTCGCGCTGACGGACCCAGACACGGATGGCATCGCTTTCCTCGCAGAAGGAAATCGCGTTGGTGATGAGGTTGACAAATACCTGCGCCAACCGGGCTTCGAGCCCATTGATGATGATCGGTTCAGATGGAAGGTCGGTGATGTAGTCGATGCCTTTGGAGCGCGCATCCTCGCCCAAATACTGACCCAGATTGCCCAGCAGCTTGAGAAGGTCAAAGGGCTGCTCTTCTTCTTTGACCAGTTCCGCGTCCAGACGCGAGGCGTTCGAGATATCGCTGACCAGACGGTCCAGACGCCGGACGTCATGTTCAATCACATCCAGCAACTTGTCGCGCTGATCCTCGCGTTTGACCATACGCAGCGTGCCAACGGCGGATTGCAGGCTGGCCAAGGGGTTTTTGATTTCATGGGCCACGTCAGCGGCGAACTGTTCATTCGCGTCGATCCGATTGTAGAGCGCTGTTACCATACCCCGCAGCGCACGGCTGAGACGTCCAATCTCGTCCGGGCGCGCGCTAAGATCCGGAATACGGATTCGACCGGGGTTGACCCCTGTACCACGATCCTTGCCCATTTCAGCCGCCGCCGCCAGATCCGCCAGTGGGTTGGCGATGGTCGAGGCCAGCACAAGGCTCAGACCTACGGAAACCAGAAGGGCCACAACAAACATCTGAAGGATGCGTTCCTGTTCGCGGCGGGCCAGCGCGTCGATTTCCCCTGCCGGGCCAGTGATGGCAACGGCACCAGCCGGGCTATCCGCATACAGGATCGGTGCGGCCGCAACGATCACAGTGTCTCCCGCGCTGTCTTGCACGGCTTGGACCTGCGCTTGCCCTAGCAGCGCCTGTGGAATAATCGCCTGAACCCGTTGCGCCAGCGTTGGAGATTCCGTCTCGGTCGACCAGTTGAACAGGTTAGACAGACCAATCCAGACCGCATTCAGCGTATCGCTTATGACAGTGCTGCCGGTTTGCACTTCAGCATCCGAACGAAGAAGCACCGGCATGTCAGAGGCTTGTGGCGCGCCACGTGTCCAACCGATCAGAGTACCACTTGCGTCATAGACAAAGACTTCGCCGCCTTCGGGTAGTGTCAGCCCTGAAAGCGTATCCTTGACGTCCAGGTTGCCAGCATTTTGCGCCGAACTCTGCGCACCCTGTCGCAGCTGCGTTTCAAAAACGTTGCTGACCAACTGCGCATCGCCCAGCAGGTTACGAGCGGTTTGCTGCACCTTTTCTTTGCGCGAATCGTCCAGATACAGCAGGCCGGTGACCAGAATCACCAAGGCGATCAGATTGAAGGTGATGATCTTGCGGGCCAAGGGCGATCCCCGCAGAGAAAACAGGTTCCTCCGGGATCGCTTTTCCCTCAGCTCGGCAGACTCGGGATCCTGGGGGATAACCCAGTCATCCCCAAGAACGACGTCACCGTCGCGCAATTCTCTGGCTTCTTCGGTGTCGCGCACGAGAGCCAATTACCTCTTGAAGGCGTCGCGCCTATTCTTCGTTGTACCGGTAACCGATACCATACAGGGTTTCGATCGCCGAGAACTCGGGGTCGGCTGCGCGCATTTTCTTGCGTAGGCGTTTAATGTGGCTGTCGATTGTCCTGTCGTCCACATAAACTTGATCGTCGTAAGCCACATCCATCAGCTGATCACGGCTTTTGACAAAGCCCGGACGCTGGGCAAGCGCTTGTAACAACAAGAATTCTGTGACGGTCAGGGACACGTCATTCCCTTTCCAGCTTACGGCATGGCGCAAAGGATCCATCCGCAGGTCACCGCGTTCCATAACTTTGGTGTCACTGCTGTTGGCGGCCACCGCATCGCCGCTTGTCGCCTCTTGCCGGCGCAGCAACGCACGGATGCGTTCCACCAGCAACCGCTGCGAGAACGGCTTTTTTACATAGTCATCCGCGCCCATGCGCAGGCCGAGAACCTCGTCGATCTCGTCATCTTTCGAGGTCAGGAAGATCACTGGCATCTGCGTTTTCTGACGCAGCCGCTGCAGCAGATCCATACCATCCATCCGAGGCATTTTTATATCGAGCACAGCCATATCCGGCAGCTTTTTGTTGAACGCATCCAACGCGGCCTGGCCATCATTATAAGTTTCAACCTCGAAACCTTCGGCTTCAAGGGTCATGGATACGGACGTCAGAATGTTTCTATCGTCATCCACCAGTGCAATCTTTGACATCGGGCTCACCCCTATTCCTGCTCACTCGCGCAATAATTCGCTTATTTGTAAGGCATTGTTGGCGGTTTTAAGACGCCGAATCAATCCGTAACCTCGAATCGTGCCTTTGTTGCGGCAGGTCTGCGGCAAATTTGCCTTTATGCCCGCAAAAATCTGCCCGCTTTTCAAACATTGAATTTGTGGTGGCGCTAAACTCGGACTTGGTTGCGCTAACTGCGTCAACCCGCCTGTTCATGCCCCAAATGACCGTGATAAGACGCGCCCAGCCGCCGGTTTGCCCGGCTCACTGCCCCAATGGCGCTAACGGCCAAAGCCCGCGCGCCGCCACAGGAGAAGACACACATGACATCTGGACGGGTTAACCCGCAATTCCGCCTCGAAGATCAGGGCATCGAGGGTCTGGGCAATGTCTATTATAACTTCATGGAACCGGCGCTGATCGAAGAAGCGCTGAAGCGCGGCGAAGGCACACTTGGCAATGGTGGTGCGTTTCTGGTCACCACCGGCAAGTTCACCGGTCGCTCGCCCAAGGACAAACACGTCGTCAAAACCGACAGTGTCGTCGACACCATCTGGTGGGAAAACAACGCCGAAATGAGCCCCGAAGGCTTTGACGCGCTGTACCAAGACATGCTGGCCCATATGAAAGGCCGCGACTACTTCGTGCAGGATCTCGTCGGCGGTGCTGACCCCGCATACGCGATCAACGTGCGCATGGTCACCGAGCTGGCCTGGCATAATCTTTTCATCCGCCACTTGCTGCGCCGCCCGGATCGCGAGGATCTGGATGACTTCACAGCCGACTTCACCATTATCAACTGCCCCAGCTTCCAGGCCGACCCGGCCAAGCACGGCTGCCGTAGTGAAACGGTGATTGCGCTGAACTTTGATCGCAAGCTGATTCTGATCGGTGGCACTGAATACGCAGGTGAGAACAAGAAGTCCGTCTTCACTCTGCTCAACTACATGCTGCCGGAAAAAGGTGTGATGCCGATGCACTGCTCGGCCAACCATGCCGTTGGCAACCCGGTCGATACCGCCGTATTCTTCGGGCTTTCGGGCACCGGCAAGACGACCTTGTCGGCTGACCCGGCCCGCATACTGATTGGTGATGACGAACACGGCTGGTCGGATCGCGGCACCTTCAACTTCGAAGGCGGCTGTTATGCGAAGACAATCAACCTGAACGCCGAGGCCGAGCCGGAGATCTACGCGACCACCAGTAAATTCGGCACCGTTATCGAGAACATGGTTTTCGATCCCGAGACCAAAGAGCTGGATTTCGACGACGATTCCCTGACTGCCAACATGCGCTGCGCGTATCCGTTGGAGTATATCTCGAACGCATCCAGCAGCGCTTTGGGCGGGCACCCAAAGAACATCATCATGCTGACCTGTGACGCCTTTGGTGTTCTGCCTCCGATCGCGCGATTGACCCCGGCGCAAGCGATGTACCACTTCCTGTCTGGCTTCACCTCGAAGGTTGCGGGGACCGAACGTGGTGTGACTGAACCGCAGCCCACGTTCTCGACCTGCTTTGGCGCGCCGTTCATGCCGCGCCGTCCGGAAGAATACGGTAATCTGTTGCGGGATAAGATCGCCCAGCATGGCGCGACCTGCTGGCTGGTGAACACCGGCTGGACCGGTGGTGCTTATGGCGTAGGAAGCCGGATGCCGATCAAGGCGACCCGCGCATTGCTGACGGCAGCCCTGGATGGTTCGCTGCGCGATGCTGAATTCCGCAAAGACGCCAATTTCGGCTTTGATGTACCGGTTTCCGTACCCGGTGTCGCCGAGGTACTGTTGGACCCGCGTCGCACTTGGGACGATCAGGCCGCGTTCGACAAACAAGCCGAGAAACTGGTTCAAATGTTTGCCGAAAACTTCGAACAATACCTGCCGTTCATCGACGACGATATCAAAGCCGTAGCGATTGGCTAACGAGGCGCTGCGCACAAAAAACAAGGGGCCTGCGGGCCCCTTTTTTCATTTCAGCAACCACCCGCACAATCAACCTTTAGTTGTATGTCACAAAAAGCACATACAAGTGCGTTGTTTCAAATTGCGATCTGGGGTACCTGTTAGTCTCGATGAGACGAAAAAGCCCGGCACATCAGCGCCGGGCATTGACTGAAAGGACTTTGTGGCAGCTCATTTGCGCACACTCACAACGCAGGATTGAGCAACCTAATCAGGCACCTAGTCTAAGTAATAGGGGACGAGTGTCAACATGGGACTAGCTGGTTTTTCTTGGGACCGGTGTGGCTCAGATAGTCGCAGACAAGCGACAGTTGGCACAGGAAATTGCAGGTAAGAACATGACAGAAATCTCGAAACTCACCGAACTACGCAAATTGATGCAGAGCATGGAACGGACGCTTGGTCTGGAAAAACTATCTCCGGTTGAGCGCGACATTTATTACGCGGCGGAAGAACTCTCGAAGTCTGATCAGGAAGTGCGCACATTCGGTTTGATCGAGCATACATTGGTCCAAAGCGTATCACGCCCGACCTTTTTCCGCGCCCTGAAATCACTGGTTCAAAAAGGTTACCTTTCGCAAAGCGGCAGCGCCAACCGGGGGCGGTATATCGTTAATGCGCCCAGATGATGCCTGTAAATCGCGCGCGGTCCGATGATGTCCGTGCGCGCCTGGGCGATTGACACGTTCGCGGCCTCATCGGCCTATGTGGTGGCGTCATTCCTGACCTTCGCCGTTTTGATGCCTCTTCAGAACATGTACTTTCCGGAGTATCCAAGCCGGGCCAGTCTGTTGTTTCTGCCACATGGCGTGCGGGTTCTCTCGGCGTGGCTGTTAGGATGGCGCGCGATCTTTGCCCTGTTGCCGGGCGTTTTCATCGTCTTTGCTTATCTGGGGGGCACTGACGTATTCCTACCCAGCCGCCTACTGGCCATTGCCATAGCGGTCACAACTGTTCCGGCGGTGTTCTATCTGTTCAAAGCCATCGGATGGGACCTGTTCCCGCGTCCTGACCGCAAACCCTGTTGGGCCTGCGTCATGGGTGTGGGCATCATCACGTCTTTTCTTGTCTCGGGCCTGACCAATCTGGCCTTCGGCAGTGCAACCGTCGAATACATTGCCTTTCTGATCGGGGATATCTCGGGCTTGTTCTTCCTGATGCTGGGACTTTATTTCGCGTTCCGCTTTGCCGACAAACGACCGGGCTGAGGCCTCATCCCATCAACCCGCGTCGCAGCAGGTTTAATCCAGCCACCAACAACACAAAAAGGGTCGCTTTGCGAAAACTGGCCTGATCGATTCGGTTCTGCAGTTTGGTCCCGACCCACATCCCCGCCAAAGCGGGAAAGACCAATGCCGCGGAAAACGGTAGTGTCTCTTCCCGCAAGATGCCGGATCCCAGATGCGCGGCCAACAAAAGCACCGCGCCAAGCCCATAAATCACGCCCTGAATGCGGATCTGTTCCTTTTTAGGCGTGTTCAAAGCCATCAGATAAGCAACAGTTGGCGGCCCCCAAACGCCGGACATGCCGCCAGCAAAACCTGCCAACCCACCCACAGCAGCTTCTATTCGGGTAGAAGGATTGTTCAGGACCAGTCGGCCTCCCAATACCTGAAACAAACAGAAGACCGAGACCAGCCCGCCGATCAGAAGCAGCGAAACGGAACTGGGCATGATAGTGACGAGCTGCGCGCTCAGAACCAACATGAGGCCTCCGACGATCAGAAACACCCGAAAGCTTAGGATCGAGGAGTAAGCGGCCGCTGCGCCTCCGCCCAGCGCTTGAAGCCCGTTTGTCGCAAGTGTCGGCAGAATAAGCCCTGCAAGGGTCAACTCGGGGGTCAGAAACGAATTCAGACCAGACACCATTACCATTGGCATGGCGAAACCAACAATGCCCTTAATCCATCCGGCGGCAAAAGCTACGGCCATGGCAAGCATCAGGTCTTGCGGTGAAAGAATGGAAAACAGGGTCATTCCCCCTAGATACCATCTGGGATTTCTTCTGCATTGCAAAAATGTTCAGGTAATTTTTGAACTTTTTCGTAGCGTAATAAGTATTTTTGTTGCGCTGCACGTGCAGCATGATATGACCAGACGACCGAGGAAAGGACGCGATTCATGGCCCACGACGGACAAGATATGACCGAGATGACAAAAGCTGCAGTTTTGCCCGATCTTCTGGGTTTGACACGGGCCGCCGTGCCTGCGGTAGAAGCCGTCTTTGAAAAAGCCCGCGAATCCGTGCGCTCCATGGTTTCTGCGGATGGTCGCGTCTCTGGCGCTCTGATCGAGGCGAACCAGACAGCTGCGCATGGTCTGGCTTGGCTGGCCACCTACACGCAGTCGCTGCAACAGATGCAACGCTGGGCCGAGGCCCTGCAAGCCGAAGGAAAATTTGGCGAGGTCGAACAGCTGCTGCACCAGATCGCGTTTGGCGAATACCTGCATCAGGTCGCCGGTGGCATTCCAATGAACCAGGGCGAAGTTATACGCCTCCAGGATATGGGGCTGGGCTGGGACGCGTTGTCGGGATTTCAATCGACCGAAGTTCAAACCCTTATGGCGCAGGCCAATTCTCAGGCTGCACGCAGCCGACTCGTTGCATTGATGCAGGATCAGGCTGGCGCCACGATGTTCGGTGCCTCTGGTCTGGAAGAAGAACTTGAGATGATCCGCGACCAATTCCGCCGCTACGCGCAGGAAAAGGTCGAACCGCATGCCCATGAATGGCACCTCAAGGATGAGCTGATCCCGATGGAAATCATCGAAGAACTGGCTGAAATGGGCGTTTTTGGCTTGACCATCCCCGAGGAATTCGGCGGGTTCGGCCTGTCCAAAGCTTCGATGTGCGTGGTGTCCGAAGAGTTGTCGCGTGGCTATGTCGGTGTCGGTTCCTTGGGCACACGGTCCGAAATTGCGGCCGAGCTGATCATTGCGGGCGGCACGGACGAGCAGAAAGCCAACTGGCTGCCAAAACTGGCAAGTGCCGAGATCCTGCCCACTGCCGTCTTTACCGAGCCCAACACCGGATCGGACCTTGGCAGCCTGCGCACGCGCGCTGTGAAAGACGAAAACGGCGATTATCAGATCACCGGCAATAAAACCTGGATCACACATGCAGCGCGGACTCATGTGATGACTCTGCTGGCGCGGACAAATCCCGACAGCACCGACCACCGCGGCCTGTCGATGTTCCTGGCCGAAAAAACGCCGGGCACCGACGAGAACCCATTCCCCACCCCCGGTATGACTGGTGGAGAGATCGAAGTTCTGGGCTATCGCGGCATGAAAGAATACGAGCTGGGCTTTGATGGCTTCCACGTCAAAGGTGAGAACCTGTTGGGCGGCGAAGAAGGCAAAGGTTTCAAGCAGTTGATGGAAACCTTCGAATCTGCCCGCATCCAAACCGCTGCCCGCGCCATCGGCGTGGCGCAAAGCGCGCTGGATATCGCCATGCAATACGCGATCGATCGCAAACAGTTCGGCAAGTCACTGATCAACTTCCCACGCGTCTCGGGCAAGCTGGCGATGATGGCGGTCGAAATCATGATTGCACGTCAGCTGACCTATTTCAGCGCATGGGAGAAAGATCACGGCCAACGCTGTGACCTGGAAGCCGGAATGGCCAAGCTGTTGGGTGCCCGTGTGGCCTGGGCCGCAGCCGATAACGGGCTGCAGATTCACGGCGGCAACGGTTTTGCACTGGAGTACAAGATCAGTCGCGTTCTGTGTGACGCGCGCATTCTGAATATTTTCGAAGGGGCTGCTGAGATTCAAGCGCAGGTCATCGCACGCCGGCTGCTTGGTTAACGGTTTCCAGCACCCCGTTTCCCCAACTGACCCGGCCACTGTGCCGGGTCTTTTTCTTGAATTGGTGGATTTGCAGGTGACACCGTTCCCTATTTTCAGTGAGCTCCAAACGGATTGCATCCGGCACACCCTCGCGCATAGGCCCTAAACTCAGCAAACTTCCCCTTTGAATCCGTATTGATCCCCGATAGAGCACCGAGCGAAACCAATCCCGTCCGAGTGAGGGTGAGCATAAAATGACTCGACGATTCTTTGCGCTTTGGTCGACCCTTGCAGCACTTGTACTGGGTGGTTGCACAGTCAGTCAGCCAACTGCCAGCCAAAGCGATATAGATGCGTTGACACAAGCCATCCTGTCACTCGGGGCGCAGGTCGATCCTGTCGAAGCGCAACAGGCTGCTACAATCTCCTACACCTATTCTCAGCGGTTGGCGCGGGAGTGGAATGTCACGGATCCAGCCATCATCCACAACGCCAAGGTCACCAACGGCTTTCGTGAGTTTGGCCTGTGCAATGACTGGGCGCAGGCCATGACCACGCGTCTGCGGCAGGAAAATTTCAGCACGCTTGATCTGCATTGGGTCACTTCTCCGCCCACGCAGTTTCGCATCATCCATCATTCGGCGTCGATCAGCGCCAAAGGAGATTCGATGGATAAAGGCATCATTCTGGACCCGTGGCGCAACAGCGGTGCATTGTATTGGGCACCGGTGCGTGAGGACACAAAGTACAACTGGAGACCCCGCCTTGAGGTGCGGGAGGAATTGCTGAGCGGCGCTATCCCCTATTGAGGTTTGCCAAATACACTTAATTGATTAAGACTCTATGATGACCCGCCTGATCTTTACGTTACCCCTGCTCGCCTTGTTCCAATGCGAAAAGGATGAAACCGTCGCCGCCTATGGCGCGGCGGGACAAACATGGGTCCTGCAAGAGATCGATGGTCAGCCATACGAAGCCAGCGCATTGCTCCGGTTTCCCGAGGAAGGGAAAATCGACGGAAACGCCCCCTGCAACAGTTACAACGGCACGCTGAATGCGCCCTACCCGTGGTTCGAGATCCAAGACCTGAGGGCAACGCGGGCCGCTTGTGCAGGGCTCGAGGCTGAAGGTATCTATTTTGCTGCCCTGATGGCCATGACCCAGTCCGAAGTATCGGGCAACGTGCTGATCCTACGCAATGAGGCGGGGCACGAGATGGTTTTCACAGCCGCCGAGTGAGCTGATCCACGAACCGCGCCCTTGCTTCTGGCAGAGGATTATGCCCAAGCGACGGTGCAACACGGTTTTCCAGGAAATAGCCGGTTGTGCGCAGGGCTTCTGCAACTTCAAGATCCGGTGCCGTGCCCTCGCCCCGGAGGCAGGGTGGCAGCGGCAACAGCTTGTCTGCCCACTCCCCGGCCCCATTTGCGCTCACAGCGCGGCCCGTCTTAGGTGACACGTAAACCAGTCCTTCGGTTGAACCCGTCACGGCACAGGTCGTCAGATCAAGGCCAAAGCCCAGTTCGTCCAGCAACGCCACTTCCCAACGCAGATATGCCAACGGCCAGATCTCATCCTGACCCAGCAAGTCCATCAACTGTTCGGTCCTCGCATAAAGCGCCGGATGTGGTTCCCGTTCAGGCAGACAAAACGACAATAGCGCAACAACGGTATTGAGCCCGGACAAGGCCAGCCGTCCAGAAAACGCCGCAGCCGTGCGGGACCGCAGAGGTTCGACCTGAAAGGTGCCGATATGTTCTTCCAAACGAGCACGCCATAACACATCCAGTTGCGCGCCAGGTTGCAGAATGGGCGCGATCTTGCGGCTGGTTCCACCGCGCACCACACCGGCGTGACGCCCGTGCGCCTCGGTGAAGACCTCGATTATCGCCGCGGTTTCACCATGGCGTCGAGAAGTCAGGAGAATGCCGTGATCGCGCCAGTCCAAATTTCGACCTTACCTCTGGTTGGGTTGGACCGCAGAAAATCCCAAGCGGGACAGGCGCGCAAGGGTTGAAACTCTTCTAACTCTGTTCAGAAAGAGGTTCTTTTTCCGTAACCGCCATAGTTTTGTGACTTCGCGCCAGACGGCTTGCGGTTGATCGCCCACGCCCCACCTGCAGTTCAAACAGAAGGGGCCGTGCTATGACTGATGACGAACCGCAACCCGTCGCCTTTTACGACGAACACAAAATCTGGACGCCTGATCCAACGGCTGCCGATATGCAGGTCTATGACACCTTTGCCTCGGCCGTGGTGGATCTGTTGCAGGTGCTGGATGACAACAAACCCATGTTGTCGAGGGATGTATACGCGCGTTTTTTTGCGTCTCTGCTGCATTTGTCCAGAGTGCTGGGCGAATACGAAGATGGATGGAGCCGGGGAAAATAGCTCAGTCAGTGACTGCAAATAAACTGATAGGCTAAAACCCAAGATCGTGCTGCGCCTGTGGCCTTTCAAGAAACGCGTTGCACCAGCGTAACTCGGGCATTAATGTTCTCTATATGTTCCATTAGAGGATTCCAACAATGTCACTTAACTATGTCATGATCGGTTCAAACGACGTTGTTAACGCACGCACGTATTATGACGCGGTTGTGTCCAGCATAGGCGGCAAAGTCGTCGCCGAATACATGCCTCATGCCGTCTGTTACGAGCTACGTGGCGGTGGGTGCATGTGGGTAGCGACGCCGTTCAACCAGGAAGCCGCCACAGTTGGAAATGGCAATATGGTTGGCCTTGCGTGCCAAAGCAAAGAAGAAGTGAAAGAAGCACATGCGGCCGCTTTGGCCAACGGCGGGACGAACGAAGGTGATCCGGGTGATCGCCCGCGATATGGTCCTAATTTCTTTGGCGCCTACGCGCGCGACCCGGATGGAAACAAGATGAGTTTTGTTTACCTTGGTGAAGACGGCTGACTGCTGAAACCAAGCTTTGCATCGACTTTAGAGTCTGAGAGAGAGTTTACTCCAACCCCTCTTCATCCAGCAAATGCCGTCCTTGCCGGTCTTCGACCTCGATCACCCAGAGATCAGGATCAAAGCTGCGTTGTTTGGTGATGGCGGCATCCACATCCGTCTCAGCCCCGCTGGACAGTTCGACCCATTTGCGCGCGCCGGACATCAGGTCAAAGCTGCGTTGGAATGCAATTGCCTGCCCGTCCAGCGTGTTGAGCTTGACCAGAACCGCCCCAGCGGTGTCGTCACCATGGGCCACAACAAAAGCCGGGATTTCCTGAAACCGAAGCCGCGCCAGATAGGCATGGACCCAGAATTCAGCAGTTAGCCGGGTCATGCGTTGCCGTCTTTGAAGTCCAGACCCATCTCTGAATAACGCTCGGATTCCTCCAACCAGTTGGGGCGGACTTTGACTTGCAGAAACAGATGGATCTTACGGTCCAGGAACTCTTCCAACTCGGCCCGCGCCGCTTGACTGACCGCTTTGATTGTCTCGCCGCGCTTGCCCAGAACGATACCCTTGTGACCGTCGCGCATGACGTAAATGACCTGATCAATCTTTGCGGAACCGTCTTTACGCTCTTCCCAGTTTTCAGTCTCGACGGTCAACTGGTACGGCAGTTCCTGATGCAGGCGCAGGGTCAGTTTTTCGCGCGTCATTTCAGCAGCGATCATGCGCAACGGCAGATCGGCGATCTGATCTTCGGGATACAGCCACGGTCCTTCGGGCAGTTCTCCGGCCAGCCATTTGCGCAAATCGTCTACACCATGGCCCTTTTCGGCCGAGATCAAGAAGGTCTCGGCAAACGGATAGCGGGCGTTCAGGTCGCTGGTCAGCGCCAGCAGTTTTTCGGACGGCACCTTGTCGATTTTGTTGATCGCCAGCGCGATGGTCCGGCCTTGACCGATCTCTTCCAGACCTTCGAGGATGCGTTCAACCCCTTCGGTGATACCGCGATGCGCCTCGACCATAAGCACAACAACATCTGCATCTGCGGCCCCACCCCAGGCGGCTGCGACCATGGCGCGGTCCAAGCGGCGGCGGGGTTTGAACAGGCCTGGCGTGTCAACAAACACCAACTGCGCGTCACCCTCCATCGCCACACCTCGAATGCGCGCGCGCGTGGTTTGCACCTTATGCGTCACGATCGAGACCTTGGCCCCGACCATGCGGTTCAAAAGGGTGGATTTGCCCGCGTTGGGCTCTCCGATCAGGGCGATAAATCCGGCGCGTGTGGTCATATATCTGGCGTTCCTGTGTGCAATTGCGCCCTGCTATAGCAGAAAGGGCCTGCGGGCCAGAGGGATTTGTCGCATTGCAGCCATGCATCAGCACTGGCAGGACTTGCAAAGACACCCAGCCGTTCCCAGCCCGGTGACACATCCGTTCAGTGAGGTTTTCATGAAACGTCGCGAGTTTCTTCTTGGCAGCGGTGCCGCTGCTGGCGCGGTCGGCTTAGGCGGTTTGTCCATGGCAGCCACTGGGTCTACGCACGATTTGGTGCTGCAGCCCGCCAGCTACAGGTTGCGCGATCAACTAACCACCGGGATGGTCAGCCTGTCGCCGGACGCACCGCCACAGGTTCTTTATGGGAAGCAGGATCAGAGGATGCGGCTGACGATGCGCAATACTCTGCCCGACTATACCGCGATGCACTGGCATGGATTGCGCATCGCCAATGAAATGGACGGTGTGCCCTACCTGACCCAAATGCCCATCGGCGAGGGCGAGAGCTTTGTCTATGAATTCACGCCACCGGATGCAGGGACCTACTGGTATCACCCCCATTGCATGACGATGGACCAGATGGCCCACGGCCTGACCGGTGTCATGGTGATTGCCGAGCCCGAAAACCCCGGCTTTGACAGCGAGCAAGTGATCAATCTGCGCGATTTCCGGCTGGATGAAGATGACGCGTTTCTGCCCGCTTACACCGCGCGCGGCGCTGCGCGCGCAGGAACGTTCGGCAATGTTCAGACTGCTAACTGGCTGACAGAAGCTGTGTATGATCATGCGGCGGGCAGTCTTGTGCGCCTGCGTGTGGTCAACACCGACACGACCCGGATCTACAAACTGCATTTTGAAGGCGCAGAGGTCCGGATCGTCGCCTGGGACGGGCATCCGGTTGAGGTTGAACTGGCTTTACCCACCGCGGACGCGCCCCTTTGGTTAGGTCCGGGACAGCGGGTGGATTTTGCGGTCCGAATGCCCGACGGGGAAGGTCAATCCGCAGCCTTGATGGCGAAGTTTCCCGGGCAGAAGCCCCGAGCCATGGCGCGCTTGCAGGCAACAGGGCAATCCGAAGCCCGCACCTTGAAAGAGCTACACCCTTTAGGGGCCAATCCCGTACAACGGCCCAATCTGGATCAGGCAGAACTGCACGAGTTTGTGTTCGGCTGGACGCCCGAAGGAGGTGCCCCAAACGACGGGTTTTGCGGGTCGTTGGGTTATAGCTTTTGGTCTATCAACCGCACACCTTGGCCCGGAGATGCAGCGCAGGGGACAGGGCCGTTGGCCGTGCTGAAACAGGGTAAAAGTTATGTTCTGCGACTGCACAATGAATCGCCCAACCTACATCCGATCCACCTGCACGGGCTGGCTTTTGTGCCGCTCAAGTCGAACCTCCGTCAGCTGCCGCCATTGATGACCGATACAACGCTTTTGCTGAAGGATGAGATCATCGACATCGCGTTGGTGGCGGACAATCCCGGTGACTGGGCCTTTCATTGTCATGTGATCGAACACCAGAAAACCGGGCTGGCCGGGTTCATTCGGGTGGTTTGAAGACAGGGTAAGCGTTGCCAGTCCGAAAGAAAGGGGGCCAGCCCCCTCGCCCGGATTTCATCCGGGCTCACCCCCGAGATATTTTTGGCCAGATGAAGTGGATCCGGTCAGGTGCAGCAGATCACTGCGGAAGGGAGGACAGCAAAGCCTTAGCCGCCGCCTGCTCGGCTTGCCGTTTGGAACCCGCTGTGGCCTGTGCCTCGGTGCCGTCCTGAAGACGGGCAGCGATGGTGAAGATCGGTGCATGGTCAGGGCCGCTGCGCTTGATCTCGACATATGAGGGCGGTTTTTGACCACGGGCCTGAGCCCATTCCTGCAACGACGTTTTGGCGTCGCGCGCGTCAGCTTCGACCGTGTGGATGCGGTCGCCCCAAAGGGCCAGGATGACATCGCGCGCGGCCTCGAACCCTGCGTCGCGGTAAATTGCGGCAATCACGGCTTCCATTGCGTCCCCCAACAGGGCTTGTTTGCGGCGGCCACCAGATAACATCTCGGATCGGCCCAGCTTCAGCACCCCGCCCAGATCGATCTGGCGGGCAACATCGGCGCAAGCCTCTTTGCGAACCAGCGCGTTGAAACGGGGGGCCAATTGGCCTTCGGATGCCGTTTTGTCAGCCTCAAGCAGAGCCGTGGCCATGACAAGGCCCAGCACCCGGTCACCCAGAAATTCGAGCCGTTGATTGTCGGGCCTTGTGGACGAAGAGACCGAACCATGGGTCAGCGCACGCACCAGCAATTCAGGATTGGCGAACTCATACCCCAAACGCTGCTGGAACGCCTTTATTTCAGCTGAAAGCTTCAATTGACCGCCTTGAAGAACCGATCACCGCGCCAGGTCCAGAAGAACAGCATCGACCGGCCAGCAGATGAGAACATGATGCGATCAGCCCGACCGATCAGGTTTTCGTAAGGCACGTAACCTACGCCACCCGCAGATTGGGGAAGGCGGCTGTCGGCAGAGTTGTCGCGGTTGTCACCCATAAAGAAGTAGTGGCCTTCGGGCACGTTGTAGATGCCGGTGTTGTCCGACCCCTGATTTCCGATGTTCAACACGTCATACGAGACACCGTTGGGCAGAGTCTCAATCAGGCGCGACTTTTCGCATGCACCACCAATACCAACAGGCCCGTTTTCGCAGCGAGGACGCAGGCGTTGCGGGCCTTGCGGCTCGGCAACTTCCGTGAAGACGCCATCGGGCTGCTGAGGAACCGGAACATCGTTCAGGATGATCTGACCTTCGCGGATCTGGATTCGATCACCCGGCAGACCAATCAGGCGCTTGATATAGTCACGCCCCGTGACCGGATGGCGGAAAACGATGACATCGCCGCGCTCGGGCTGGCCACCCCAGATGCGGCTGTCACCGTCACCCTGCATCCAGCCGCAGATATCCTCGGCATCCACGTTCAGTCCAACGCTTGGGATGATCAGGCTGGGACAGGACGCATAGGAATAGCCATAGGTCATCTTGTTGACGAAGAGGAAATCACCGATCAGCAGCGTTTCCTTCATTGAGCCCGAGGGAATCCAGAATGGCTGAAAGAAGAGGGTGCGGAATACGCCCGCAATCAGCAGAGCATAGACGATGGTTTTGATCGTCTCCCAGATGCCGCTTCCGGTTTTGGCTTCCTCGGCCATACTGCTCTCTCCAGTCTATGCGTGGTTGGGGTGCTACATGCGGGTCAGGTGGGGGCAAGTCAAGGCTGCGCAGGCGCTTCTTGACGCGGACGGGCCTCGATCACCACAAAGGCCTGCGCCCAGGGGTGATCATCGGTCAGGGTGACGTGAATGATCGCCTCGTGCCCGTCTGGGGTCATTTCCTTGAGGCGCTCGGCGGCCCAGCCCGTGACATGCATGACAGGCTGGCCGGTGCGCAGATTAGTGACAGCCATATCCTTCCATGCGATGCCCATACGCAATCCAGTGCCCAGCGCCTTGGAACACGCCTCTTTCGCCGCCCAGCGTTTGGCGTAGGTGCCAGCCGTATCATGGCGCCGCTCGGCTTTGCGCTGCTCGGTTTCAGTGAAGACACGATTGCGAAAGCGATCACCAAACCGATCAAGCGTGCCTTGGATGCGGTCGATGTTTGCGAGGTCTGTACCGATGCCGAGGATCATTGCTCACGTTCTTTCTTCTTCAGAAAGACTGAATATCCACGCTTAACTCCGAAAATGAAAGCATAGCGGCACAGTACAAATGAAACGATCATACAAAGAGTGAACTCTGCCCCTACTTTGAGGATTGTTTTGTGCAATACGCTAATTTCTGAGGGCCTATCTAGTACAATCATTACAGCGACTAGAGAAGCCGCCGTTGCCAAGGTGGCGAAAACCATCTGACGTGCGATGATCCAACTTTTGTAGCTTTCGCCAAGGGGCTTTCCTCGAACGCCTTTGTCCATTCCATAATTTAACGCCGCCAAGACCATTGCTATCCCCAGCGGAAGACCTGTGAACAGCCAATCGAACTCGACCCACCACTCAACCAGATACAGTCCTATCAGATTCGTGAAGACCAGGCTCAAATAGCCGAGGCGGTTCAAGCCAACTTTTGCATTGGACTCCAAGAGAGGTTTCAACGGATTTGCCGCCGCGAGCAGATTCATCATCCCAACCGCACCGTCAGGATCTTGTAGCTCGCCACCCCAAAGAAGCCCGCAAAGGCGAAATCGAACCAGCGGCGCGCACGGCGATAGGTGCGGACCATGCGCTCGGACGAAAACAGAAACGCGTAGCCGATGAAAATCAAAAGAGATCCCGCGTAGAGCATGGCGAAATAGCTCAATAGTATCGACAGGCTGGCATCATTAGGCGCGACAATGGCATATATCGAGCCCCAGCTGAGGATCGCCTTTGGATTGGTCAGATGGATCGCCGCGCCCTTGGCAAAGATCGTCGGCAGTGAACCAGTGACAGGTTTGCCCAAGGCGACCTCATCCGAGGTCATCGCGCGGCGCAGGGCCTTGAAGGCCAGCCAGCCAAGATAGGCGACACCGATGTACCGGATCACCTCGAACACCCAGACATTGGCCAGCATGATCGCCGACAACCCCAGTGCAGCGGCAATGCCCCAAGCGGCAGATCCGGCACAGATGCCCAGCGCAAAGACCAGACCGGCGCGGCGGCCTTCGTTCATCGCAGTTCCGGCAATGCCCATCGTGGCAGGCCCCGGAGAGCCGCCCGCCATCAGCCAGGCCAACCAGATAGCGACAAAGCCGGGCGTGATCACGCGCGCGCCTCATCCATCAGGCGGCGCATTTCCTGAATGGCAGGGGTAAGGCCCAGAAAGATCGACTCACCAATCAGGAAGTGGCCAATGTTCAGTTCCTTCACCTCGGGGAAGGCGGCAATCGGTTGTACGGTGTCATAAGTCAGGCCGTGGCCCGCATGAACCTCAAGCCCCAGAGAATGGGCAAAGGTGGACATTTGGCGCAGCGCCTCAAGCTCGCGGGCGGCGTCTTCCGCACGGCCTTCGGCATGTGCATCGCAATAGGCGCCTGTGTGCAGCTCGATCACCTCTGCACCAATGCGATGTGCAGCCTCGATCTGGCGTTGATCGGCAGCAATGAAGATCGACACGCGGCAGCCGACATCGCGCAAGGGCGCGATGAAATGGGCCAGTTTGTTTTCCTCGCGCGCAACTTCCAGCCCGCCTTCTGTGGTGCGTTCCTCGCGCTTTTCGGGGACAATGCAAACCGCATGGGGTTTGTGGCGCAGAGCAATTTTCTGCATCTCGTCTGTTGCGGCCATTTCAAAGTTCAATGGCACCGACAGAACCTCCATCAGCCCGTCGATGTCAGCGTCCGAGATATGGCGACGATCTTCGCGCAGGTGGGCGGTGATGCCGTCGGCCCCTGCCTCTTCCGCCAGTTTGGCGGCGCGCAGCGGATCGGGATAGGCACCGCCCCGCGCGTTGCGCACGGTGGCGACGTGATCGATGTTCACACCCAGACGCAGATCGTTCTCAGACATCTCTCGATTCCTTTTTCAGTTTCGCGGCGGAGCCTAGTGGCTTTGCCTCCGGAACGGCAGTCGATTTTTCAGCCAAACGTTTGATTTCTTCGAACTTCGCTTTGATCCTGGCGCGGCGGCGTTGTTGATAGGTGAGGATCAGCGGCAGGCTGAGGTAATAGCAAATCACACCGGCCACAATGCCGGGAATGATGCCGCCAATCATATAAGGGAAAAAGACGTCGTCATAGAACTGGGCCAATCCGCGCCAGTCTGCCACGCGGTCAGTGAACAGGGCCAAGAAGTTGTCTTTAAGATCACCGATGGCATCGGCGAATTTACCCATCAGCCCCTGTGTGTCCCCCTCGTCGTATTTGGTGCCCAATAGAAAATGCCCGGTTTGAAGGCAGATGACACCGATTGGCACATACGTCAGTGGATTTCCAAAGAACGTACCGCTGAGCGCCGCAAGGATATTTCCCTTGATCAGACGCGCACCGATGGCTGCGACCAGAAAATGCAGCCCGTAGAACGGCGTGAAGGCTGCGAAGACCCCCGCACCAATGCCGCGCGCAATTCGGTCAGGGGTGTCCGGCAGACGGCGGACACGATGTTTTACATAGTGAAAAGCGCGGGTCCACCCGCCGCGCGGATAGACAAACTCCGACGCGACTTGGACGGCAGAGCGTCGGTCTCGGCGCTTGAATACCACGCGTGATCACCCCTTCTCAGCCAGCCGCGGTTGCGGTCTTGGTCCGGTCTCTGTGCCGTTCGACGGCTGCAACATCACTTTCCGCCTCGAGCATCAGCATCAGTGAGTGCAGCTGTTCAAGGTCGCGCAGTTCGACATTGATCAACAGACGGTAAAAATCCGGTTTGCGGTCAACAAATTCCAGGTTCGAAATATTGGCCTTTTTCTCACCGATCAATGTGCAAATTCGCCCCAGAACCCCGGCATCGTTGCCGATGGTCAGATCCAGCGTCGCCCCGTAGACAGCCGGGTGGGTGCCCGAATGCCAGTGCAAATCGACCCAGCGGTCGGGTTCACCCTCGAATTCGCTCAGCCGGTCGCAATCGATGGCATGTACCACCACGCCTTTGCCCCGGTAGGTGATGCCAACGATCCGTTCGCCAGGCAGAGGCTGACAACACGGCGCCCGGTCGAATTTCTGACCCGGCTCAAGGCCAATCACGGCACGACGCAGCGGAATAGCGTCACCGTCGTCTTTGGCCAGTTCTGGATAGACGGCCTCGACCACTTCATGCGCCGTCAGTTCCGCGCTACCCAAACGCGCAAGCAACTCGTGCCGATCTTTCAAACGCAGGTGTTTGGCAGCCGTATCCAGTGCCTTGTCCGTAGCCTTGCGACCAACATGTTCGAAACCAGAACGGGCCAGTTCCTTGCCCAGCTTGATGAACCGCTCTCGATCAACCTCGCGCAGGGCGCGTCGGATGGCCGTGCGGGCCTTGCCGGTGACAGCAATCTCAAGCCAGGTGACCTGCGGTGTCTGACCATCAGCGGTGATAATGTCCACCGACTGACCGTTCTTCAGCCGCGTCCAGAGCGGCACGCGAATACCGTCCACTTTGGCCCCGACGCAGGCATGGCCGATCCGAGTGTGGATGGCATAAGCAAAATCAATCGGCGTCGCCCCACGGGGCAGCTTCACAACATCCCCTTTGGGCGTGAAGCAGAACACCTGGTCGGAATACATTTCCAGTTTGACCGCTTCGAGGAAATCTTCGTGATCCTCTTCGTTGTCAAACTGCTCAGTCAGATTCGAAATCCACTTGGCCGGGTCAACGGCAAAAGGGTTCTCGGTGCGTACACCGTCGCGATAGGACCAATGCGCCGCAACGCCGGTTTCAGCAACGTCATGCATCTGGCGAGTGCGGATCTGAACCTCGACGCGTTTACCGTCACGCCCCGACACCGTGGTGTGAATCGAACGGTAGCCATTTGATTTTGGCTGGCTGATGTAATCCTTGAACCGCCCGGGCACCGCGCGCCAGCGCTGGTGAATCGCGCCAAGGGTGCGATAGCAGTCTTCCTCGGACCCGGTGATGATGCGAAAACCATAGATGTCGGAGAGGCGCGAAAAGCCCTGATCCTTTTCCTGCATCTTGCGCCAGATCGAATATGGCTTCTTGGCACGACCAAAGACCTCGGCATCGATGCCGGCTTTTTCCAACTCGTGCCGCATATCGCCGGTGATGCGGTGGATCACGTCACCGGTTTCGCGTTGCAACGTGATAAATCGCCGGATGATCGACTGGCGGCCTTCGGGATTCAGCACACGGAACGCAAGATCTTCCAACTCTTCGCGCATCCATTGCATACCCATTCGGCCTGCGAGCGGAGCGTAGATGTCCATCGTCTCGCGCGCTTTGACCACCTGCTTTTCGGGGCGCATGGCCTTGATCGTACGCATATTGTGCAGACGGTCCGCCAGTTTGACCAGAATAACCCGCAGGTCCTTGGACATAGCCATGAACAACTTGCGAAAGTTCTCGGCCTGCTTGGTCTCGCGGCTGGACAGTTGCAGATTGGTCAGTTTGGTCACGCCATCGACCAGTTTGGCGACTTCATCCCCGAACAGTTCGGCGACCTTGCCATAGTTGGCTTTAGTGTCTTCGATCGTGTCGTGCAGAAGCGCGGTTATGATAGTCGCATCATCCAGACGCTGTTCGGTCAGGATGGCGGCAACTGCAACGGGATGAGTAAAATAGGGCTCGCCGGAGTGGCGGAACTGCCCTTCATGCATCTTTTGGCCGAACTCATAGGCCAGCGTGATGCGATCAGCATTTGTCTTGGGATTGTAGTTGCGGACCAGCGCAATCAGGTCGTCTTCAGAAATCATCCGGTCCGCACCTTCGTTTTCAGGGCTTACCCCTGTCCCTGAGCCTCCATCAGAGCGCGCAGGAGTTTTTCTTCGGACATATCATCCATGGCAGGCTTGTCCGATTCGGCACCCATCAGCAGCGCCATCTGGTCTTCTTCCGGCTCATCGACCTCGATCTGGGTCTGGTTGGCCTCGATCAGACGCTCGCGCAGGTCATCAGCACTTTGGGTTTCGTCGGCGATTTCGCGCAAGGATACGACAGGGTTCTTGTCGTTGTCTCGGTCAACGGTAATCGCAGCACCCGCGGAAATTTCGCGCGCCCGATGGGCGGCAAGCATCACCAGCTCGAACCGGTTTGGAACCTTATCTACGCAATCTTCAACCGTCACGCGGGCCATTGGGCGCTCTCCGTTTCTGAATCCATGTCAGGAAGAGGTTTATCTAAGCGCGAATCCTCGCCTTGACAAGCATGAAATGCTGCATTTGCGAGGATCACAGCGGCGTGACCGCCTCAACTTCGGCCAAAGGCAAGTCGGCGACCATCTGCGAAACCGAGCGTTCCAGAACCGGATGGCACCAGTCGGGCGCAATATCCGCCATGGGAACCAGTACAAAAGCGCGATCCTGCAGGCGCGGATGGGGCAGGATCAGTTGATCGGGTGCCTCTTCTCGTTGTGCGTCAGAGGGTAACGTCAGCCAGCGATCGAACACCGCCCGATCCGGCAACACCAGATCGTCAAAGCACACAAGATCCAGGTCCAATGTCCGCATACCCCAGCGTTGGATCCGTTCGCGCCCGAACTCATGCTCAACTGCATGTAGCACATGCAAAAGCTCGGTCGGTGACTTTTCAGTGGCGATCAGGGCCGCCGCATTCACATAGTCAGGACCCGCACCCACGGGGAAACAAGGGGTTGCAAAAAACCGGCTGACTGACCGAATCACCACCCCCTGACGCGCAATGGCGTCAAGTGCATTTCGAAGTGTCATTGCGGGTCCATTTCCTCTCAAACTGAGATTTGCACCCAGCGCAACAACAGCATTTGACAATGAATTGCTCATCCAGCACCCTATATTCGACACATTGCATACTTGCGATAACCGGCAAAAGTTCTAATTATAGACCCACAGAACGCGCCAATTCATCACTCACTCACTCATCTAGCGGTGCGGTCTGTATTATACCGGAAGGAACTATTTATGTTTTATAAGGACGAACGGCTAGCGCTGTTCATCGACGGCTCGAATCTTTATGCCGCGGCAAAAGCACTCGGTTTCGACATAGACTACAAACTTCTGCGGCAGGAATTCATGCGCCGTGGCAAGTTGCTTCGGGCTTTCTATTACACAGCGCTCCTGGAAAACGACGAGTATTCACCGATCCGCCCATTGGTTGACTGGCTGCATTACAACGGCTTCACCATGGTCACGAAACCGGCAAAGGAATACACCGACAGCATGGGGCGTCGGAAAGTCAAAGGTAACATGGACATTGAACTTACAGTCGATGCCATGGAACTTGCGCCGCGCGTGGATCATATTGTGCTGTTCTCGGGCGATGGGGATTTCCGCCCGCTGATCGCCAGCCTGCAACGCCAAGGCGTGCGCGTTTCTGTTGTATCGACCATCCGCAGCCAGCCACCGATGATTTCGGACGAACTGCGCCGCCAGGCCGACAACTTCATCGAACTGGAAGATTTGCGTGACGTGATCGGTCGCCCGCCACGTGAAATGCCGGCCGAGCCGCGCAACGTCGCGATGGCCAGCAACAGCTGATCTGGCGCACGCATTTTGATGGGGAAAATTTCGCGCGGTCAGGACCTGGGTCCTGGCCGCGCTTCTTTAACTATACACAGGTGCTGAAACACAACTTGGCTAACATCGATTCGTGTCAGTTGAATGACGATCTCCTGTCTGGACCAAGGCCAGGAAAAGACTTACCTGTGCCCTAAGGAGACAGCCCAATGACAAAGCCACCACTGACACTTTACCTTGCCGCTCCCCGGGGTTTCTGCGCCGGTGTGGATCGTGCCATCAAAATCGTAGAAATGTCCCTTCAGAAATGGGGCCCTCCGGTTTATGTGCGCCACGAGATTGTGCACAACAAGTTTGTCGTCGACGGGCTGCGGGCCAAAGGGGCCGTTTTTGTCGAAGAACTGCACGAATGCCCCGATGATCGTCCGGTGATCTTTTCCGCCCATGGCGTACCGAAATCGGTTCCTGCCGAGGCCGCCAAGCGCGAAATGATCTATGTGGACGCGACCTGCCCGCTGGTCTCGAAAGTGCATGTAGAGGCACAGCGCCATGCGGATGCGGGGTTGCAGATGATCATGATCGGCCACAAAGGCCACCCTGAGACCGTCGGCACCATGGGACAGTTGCCCGAAGGCGATGTTCTGTTGGTCGAAACAGTCGAGGATGTGGCCACGGTTGATGTGCGTGACCCCGAAAAGCTTGCCTTTGTCACCCAGACCACCCTGTCGGTTGATGACACCAAAGACATCATAGCTGCGCTTCAGGCCAGGTTCCCGGCCATTGTCGGGCCACATAAGGAAGACATCTGCTATGCCACCACGAACCGGCAAGAGGCCGTCAAGGCCGTTGCTCCCAAGGCAGACGCCCTGCTGGTTGTAGGCGCGCCAAACTCATCGAACTCGCGCCGTCTGGTTGAGGTCGCCTCGCGCGAGGGCTGCAAATACGCGCAGCTGGTGCAGCGCGCCACCGAGATCGACTGGCGCGCGCTCAAGGGTATCTCATCCGTGGCTGTCACCGCTGGCGCATCGGCCCCCGAGCTTTTGGTTAACGAAGTGATCGATGCCTTCCGCGCGCATTACGATGTCACTGTTGAATTGGTTGAGACCGCCACCGAAAACGTCGAGTTCAAAGTGCCGCGTGTCCTGAGGCAACCAGCGTGATCGGAGTACCAAAGGCACCGCTCTATCTTGGACTGGCGGGTCTTATCCCCTTTGTCTGGGGCGCTTTGACCTATCTGAACGGCGACCTGAACGCTTGGGGCGCGCAAAACCTTGGGGCACGTTTTGTAGGGCCGTATGTTCAGCTGTTCTATGGCTCGGTGATCCTGAGTTTCATGTCAGGGGTTCTTTGGGGGTTTGCCACCAAGACATCGGGCAGCAAGGCAGGTCTCTGCTACACATTGTCGGTCCTGCCCGCGCTTTGGGCCTTTTTCATGACAGGCGGCGGACCGGTGCAGGCGGGCACGAACCTGATGTACGGGTTTGCCGGTCTGCTGGTGCTGGATGCCCTGTTTTCCTATTGGCGGCTGACACCCGTCTGGTGGATGCGGTTACGTGTCCTGCTGACCGCCGTTGTTTTGGCCAGCCTTGCCGTCGGAGTATACCTGTGACCGATAAACGCACAATCGACGCATACACAAACAGGGTGGCCGAATACCTGAACATCCCCCTGCCCGAAGCACAGCTTGAGGCCAGACAGGCATTTGCAGATGCAGTCGTCGCAGGTGGACATGTTCTGGATCTGGGATCCGGGCCGGGGTCAGATAGCAGTTTTCTGATGCGCCAGGGGTTGAAGGTAAGGGCACTGGACGCGACGCCTGCTTTCGTGGATCACGCCCGGCAGAACGGAGTGGACGCGTATCTGGGCACGTTTGATGACGTCACCGAAACCGCCGTCTACGACGGTGTCTACGCCAGCTTTTCCCTGCTGCACGCGCCACGCGCTGAATTCCCGCGCCTCCTAAAGGCGATCCACACGGCTCTTAAGCCCAAGGGGCAACTTTTTCTCGGCATGAAGCTGGGTACAGGTGAGCACAGGGACGAGTTGGATCGGTATTACACCTATTATTCTGAGGCCGAGATCGAACACGCGCTGACCCAGGCCGGGTTCACAATTGATCGCTCGGTCAAGGGAATGGGAAAAGGTCTGGCCGGGTCTTACGAGGGTTTTATTCTGGTGTTCGCCCATGCCTGATTTGTTTGCCTATACCGACGGTGCCTGTTCCGGCAATCCCGGACCTGGAGGCTGGGGCGTTTTGCTGCGCGCGATGGACGGGGACACCGTCTTGAAAGAGCGTGAGCTGAATGGCGGCGAGGCCGAGACAACCAACAACCGAATGGAATTGCTGGCCGCTATTTCAGCGCTGGAGACGCTGGAACGCCCGTCGAAAATCACCATCGTGACCGACAGTGCCTATGTGAAGAACGGCGTCACCGGCTGGATCTTTGGCTGGAAGCGAAACGGCTGGAAAACCTCGAACAAGAAGCCGGTCAAGAACGTTGATCTGTGGCAACGTCTGGACGAAGCGCAGGGACGGCATGATGTGACATGGGAATGGGTCAAAGGTCATGCCGGCCACCCCGAGAATGAAAAGGCCGATGAACTGGCCCGTTCCGGCATGGCCCCATTCAAACCCAAGAAGGCGCAGGCGTGACCGCGCTGACGCTGCTGGATTACGCCTCGGTCCTGATCTTTGCGTTGACCGGAGCTTTGGTGGCCAGCCGCGCGCAGCTGGATCTGGTAGGGTTTGCCTTCATGGCCTGCCTGACGGCAGTCGGGGGCGGCACCGTGCGTGATCTGCTGTTGGATCGGCACCCAATCTTTTGGGTCGGTCAGCCGGACTACATTCTGATCGCCGTCGCCGCTGCGGTATTGGTTTTTTTCACCGCACATCTCATGGAAAGCCGTTACAACTGGCTGATCTGGCTGGACAGTTTCGCTCTGTCAGTTGCAGTCGCCGCCGGAACCGGTGCGGCACTGTCGTTGGATCAATCCGGCGTTATTGTTGTGTTGATGGGTGTGACGACCGGATGTCTGGGCGGGTTGATGCGCGATGTCGTCTGCAATGAGGTGCCGCTGGTGCTGAAACAGGGCGAACTTTATGTTTCATGCGCGTTCACTGGCGCGCTGACAGCGGTGATTGCTGTCCGGCTGGGGTTGGAACCCGCGCTGTCACTGGCTCTTTGCGCGTTGGTTTGCTGGGCGTTGCGGGCGGGTTCTTTGACGTTTGGATGGCAACTGCCCGTCTACAAAAGCCGCCCGCCGCGCAGCTGAGCCGGCCGGTGGACGCAACAGAACTGTGCTGATACCTCTTTGGGCGGTACAATTCGGCGAGGCCCACGATGACCTTCAGATTCACATCCCTGTCAGCTTGTCTGGCTTTGCTGGCCTCGTGTGGCGATTATTATACGCCTGTCAGTTTCGTTGCGCAGGGCGACCAGATCATTGCGTCAGGCACGATTGATGAAACGACACTTTCGGCCTTTGAAGAAGTCGTCGCCGAAAACCCCGAGGCCCGAACTCTGGTCCTGCAATACATCGAAGGATCGGTGGATGACGATGCCAATGTCATCTTCAGCCGCGAGGTGCACAAGGCCGGTTTCGATACAGTCGTACCCTCAGATGGTCTGATTGCCAGCGGGGGCACCGATCTGTTTCTGGCCGGAAACCGCCGCATCCTGCAGCCGGGGGCCTGTGTCGGCGTTCACAGCTGGGCCGGGTCGGGACTGGTGGCGACCGAGCTGCCCGAGGACGACCCCGAACATGACCGATACCTGGACTATTTCAAAGACATCGGCGTGGATGAGGAATTTTACTGGTATACCCTCTTCGCAGCCCCCGCCGACAGTATGCACTGGATGACCGCCGCTGAGGCGAACCGCTACGATATGACCACAAGGGGTGCCCCGGCCCTTGGTTCGGCCACGGTCTGCGACGCGCGCTGAATCAACGCGACAGCAAGCGCGCACCGATCTCTTTGACGAATTTTGCGGCCACCATCGCGGTCATACCGTAAGGGTCGCGATGCGGGTTCAGTTCGACAATATCCGCACCGACCAATTGGCCTTCGAAGCGGTGGATCAGGTTGATGACCTCGCGTGTGCTCAGCCCGCCGGGTTCGTGATGTGAGACACCGGGGGCAAAGGCCGGGTCCAGCGCGTCCAGATCCAGTGACAAATAAACGGGGCCATCAAAGGAAATCTGCAGGTCGGCGCTCCAGTTGCGCATATCGATCACCTCGACCCCAAACCTGTCGGCTTGCTCGCGCTGATGGGTGTTCATGGTACGGATTCCTACCTGTACCAACCGCTTGACCGGGCAGTTCTCCATCACTCGCGCAAAAGGGCAGCCATGGCCCAGTGGGCCGATATCTTGCTCGTCATACAGATCGGGATGGCTGTCGATATGCAGAATGTTCAGCCCTTCGTATCGGTCCGCATGGGCTTTGATTAGTGGATAGGCTACGGAATGATCCCCGCCCAGAGACAACAGGCGCGCGCCGGTTGCGATCCGCTTGGCCGCTTCGGTTTCGATCCGGTCAATCGGCTCTTGACCACGCATTTCGAACACGTCCAGATCGCCGGTGTCACGAAACCGTTCGGTCGCGCCCAGATCGGTGCCGTCCTCGGCCGTCAGATTGGCAGCACCCGAGTGCAGTGCCTCGCGAATTCGTCCGGGGGCGAAAGCCGGACCCTGCAGGAAAGAGGAATGCAGATCCAGAGGCACGCCCATCAAAGCGACATCACCCGGCTTCAGATCGTGCTGCATCGGCATCCTCCCAAATCGTTTGGACGAGATCTGGAAGGACTAAACGCTCAAGGTCAAGTGGTTAACGGCGCAGATAGGTTTGCCAGATCCAGATCACCAGTAACGCGCCAAGGACTGCGCCAACAAAGCCAGACAGCCAGCCCATGACTGTTACCAACAACCGCAGCAGAAACCCTCCGATCAGAGCGCCAACAATCCCAATCAACATGGTCGTCGGGATATCTGCCTCGATCCGCATCAGCCGGGTGGCCAAAAAACCGGCGGCTGCTCCGATGATGATCAGGGCGACGACGGGCATCTTACTTCCTCCAATGGGTCGGCACGATGATCAAGGCCCCGACAGATGAAATCACCGCGTCCAATCCCGGCGGGCCAAAGCTTATGCCAAACATAATGCGCACAAAATAAAACAGGAACGCCCCGCCCACGCAGATGATGATCGACGGAAGATAACCGTTGTGGGTAAATCCCGTTTTTTCCGACAGATAGCCCACGATCCCGGCAATCACGACGGTGCCCAGCATCACCATGAACATATGGCTTTACTCCGAAGACAACCGAGTGCCGGGCGGTATCGCCCAGCCCCGCAGAAACGTTTCCCTATCCTGCGCGCCTTTGCCCGCCCTTTGCAAGCGCAGCAGTTCAACAGCACCCTGCCCGCAGGCCACGTGCAGATCGTCGTTCAGAACCTCGCCAGGGGCGCCCTGCCCTTCTGCGACGCGCGACGCCAGCACCTTGATCCGCTCACCATCCATTTCGGTCCAGGCACCGGGAAAGGGCGACAGCCCACGGATCTGCCGATCAACCTCTACCGCCGGGCGGGTCCAGTCGATGCGCGCCTCGGATTTGTCGATCTTGGCGGCATAAGTCACGCCGTCCTCGGGCTGAGGTTCAGGTGTAAGGCTGGGCAGATTGGCCAGTGCCTCGTTGATCAGCGCGGCCCCCATGGTCGAAAGCCGATCATGCAGTTGTGCGGTGGTTTCTTCGGGTTCGATTGCAGTTGCCTGACGCAACAGAACGGGACCAGTGTCCAGACCAGCCTCCATTTGCATGATGCAAATCCCGGTCTCGGCGTCGCCGGACATGATTGCCCGATGGATCGGCGCAGCCCCGCGCCAGCGCGGCAACAGACTGGCATGGATGTTCAGGCAACCCTGTTTGGGCGCATCCAGAACGGGTTGCGGTAGGATCAGACCATAGGCCACGACCACGGCCACATCCGCGTTAAGTGCGGCAAAGGCGTCCTGTTCCTCGGCTGATTTTAGCGAAACCGGATGGCGAACGCGCAAGCCAAGAGCCTCGGCCCGGGCGTGAACAGGCGTCGGGCGGTCTTTCTTGCCGCGACCGGCAGGTCGTGGGGGTTGGCAATAGACGGCAGCGATGTCGTGCCCAGCCTCAACCAGCGCATCCAGCACCGGAACTGAGAAGTCAGGGGTTCCCATGAAGATGACGCGCATGCTCGCCTCCGGAGTTTTTCGGGTGCCGGGCTGAAACCCGCCTTACGTCAGTTTCTTTGCTTTACGCAGCAGCATGTCGCGTTTGACCTTGCTGAGCCGGTCGAAATACATCTTTCCGTTCAGGTGATCGATCTGATGCTGCACGCTGGTGGCGTCGATCCCGACAAAGTCACGACGGTCCACCATGCCCTGTTCGTTCACGTATTTCACAGTCACTGCACGCGGGCGTTTGATCTTGGCTGACACACCGGGCAGGTTCGGGCTGGCTTCTTCATGCTCGCGCAGCTCGATCGAGCTATGCAGGATTTCCGGGTTCGCCAAACGCACGGCCTTGCCCCGCTCAGCCGACCCATCGACCACGGCCAGACGCAACATTACGCCGATCTGGGGCGCAGCAAGGCCGACGCCGGGCATTGCCTCCATCGTGTCGATCATATCGTCCCAGATCGCCCGAATTTCGTCTGTGATTTCAGCCACCTCATCCGCTTTGGTGCGCAGACGTTTGTCGGGCCAGGGCAAGCAGGTGCGCACGGTCATGAGCGCGCTTTCTCGCGTTTCAGCTTTTGCATTTTGCGCGTGATCATCTGCCGTTTCAGCGGCTTGAGATAGTCGATGAACAGCTTGCCGTTCAGGTGATCGATCTCATGCTGCACACAGGTGGCCCAAAGCCCGTCAAAGGTTTCCTGCTGCAGATTGCCATTCTGATCCATCCAGGTGACATCCACCACTTTGGGACGGGTCACTTCGGCATATTGATCGGGGATCGACAGGCACCCTTCCTCGTAAGCATTGGTTTCATCCGATGATGCGATGACCTCGGGGTTGAACATGATCAGGGGGCGCGGGGATTCACCCTCTTCCTTGACGCAATCCAGCACAATCAACCGATCCAGCACACCGATCTGCGGCGCGGCCAGGCCGATGCCGGGCGCGTCATACATGGTTTCCAGCATGTCGTCAGCCAGTTTGCGCAGTTCGTCCGTAAGGTCGCCCACGGGCGCGCAGACCTTCTTCAGGCGGGGGTCGGGATGGATCAGGATATTGCGTTTCATGGGGCTGATTTAGGCCATCCCGCCCCGCGCCGCAACGCCCCCCTTGCACCTGCCCGATTTGCGGTTAGCTTTCGACCAACAGAACGGAGCAGACATGACTTTCAACGACCTGATCGACCGCCGGGGCACCAACAGTTCCAAATGGGACAAGATGGAGATGTTGTACGGCGTCTCACCCGATGACGGGCTGGCCATGTGGACGGCCGATTCCGATTACCAAACAGCGCCTTGCGTAATCGACGCGGTACGCAAAGCCGCTGATCATGGCGTGTTCGGATATTCCTGGATGCACCCGGATTATCTTGCTTCCGTCCAGTGGTGGATGAAGACCCGCCATGACTGGGAAATCGATACAGATTGGATTCTGACAACCCAAGGTCTGGGCAATGCAATCGCGCTGTCGCTGGACGTCTGGACTGAACCCAACGATGGCATCGTGATCTTCACCCCCGTCTATCATGAGTTTGCGCACAAGGTGAACAAATCAGGCCGCCGGGTCGTGGAATGCCCGTTGGTGCGGGAGGGCGACAGCTATGGGCTTGATCTGGACGACGCGCAGTCGCGGCTGAACGGGTCCGAGAAGATGCTGCTGTGGTGTTCGCCGCAGAATCCGTCGGGGCGTGTCTGGACACCAGATGAACTGCGCGCCGTGGCCGCGTTTGCCGAGCGGAACGGCTTGATCCTGGTGTCGGACGAGATTCACCACGATCTGGTCTATCCCGGTGCCAAGTTTGTACCGATGGATGTAGCCGCCCCGGATGCGCGACCCTGGACAGTGACGCTGACCGCTGCGTCAAAGACCTTCAACATCGCCGGGCAGCGAACCGGCAACATGATCATTCCCGATCCCAAACTGCGCGCGGCCATGAAGCATCGGTTGCAGACACTCGATTATGATCCCGGCGCTTTGGGTGTGGCGATGATCACCGCAGCCTACAGCCCCGAGGGAGCCAAATGGGTGGATTCGCAGATTGCACATCTGGAAGGCAACCGACGCCTCTTCGATCAAACCATGGCCGAGATTCCGGGCCTGTGGTCGATGCCTTTGCAGGCAACTTATCTGGCCTGGGTCGATTTCTCGGGCACGGGCATGGACCATGACGAGTTTGTTCGCCGCCTGCGAGAGGACGCAAAGATCGCGACCTCTTCTGGCCCCGGTTTCGGGACAGGGGGCGAAACGTTCGAACGCTTCAACCTCGCCACACAACGCGCGCGGGTTGAGGAAGCCTGCTCCCGGCTGAAACGAGCCTTCGGGGATTTGCAGTAAGACATGCGGCGGCTGGGGCTGATTGGTCTCGCTCTGTTGATCGCGGGTGCCGGCTGGATTGGCTGGCACCGCATTGGCCCGCGCCCTCCGGCCCCGCCAATCGCCCCAGAAGCCACACGGATTGACCATATTCTGATCGAGAAAGCTGCCCGCCGCCCGACGGCCACGCTGAACGCGGCGGTGGTGATGCAGGCCGACATTGCACTGGGCTTTGCACCAGAGGGGGACAAACAGATCGAAGGGGACGGTAAAACGCCTGTCGGGCTGTTCAGGATCGATCGGCGCAACCCAAACAGCGCCTTTCATCTGTCGCTGGGCATTGACTACCCGCGACCCGACGACATCGAACGCGCACGCCAGCAGGGTACGGATCCCGGAGGAGACATCTTCATCCATGGCCAGCCCAACGGGGTGGCCGGTTTTACACTGCCCGGAGACTGGACGTTGGGCTGTATTGCAATGTCAAACGCCGAAATGGCGCAGCTTTGGAGCCTGACCGAAACCGGAACGACTGTCGAAATCCGGCCCTAGTCCTCGTGCCCCAACAGGGCAATCGGCGCATCCGGCGCGCGATAGAAATCCAGCGGAGCCTTGTCATGGGCCGCAGTGCTGCGCTTGAACTCATACCGCATCTCACCACCCTCATCCTCATCCGCGACGATCAGGCATTGGTAGAGGTGGTTGGCCCCATCGTAGATATCGACCAGCCCACGCAGGCGGGGTGTCGTTTCGGCCTCAACTGTGAAGCCATCCTTCCACAATTTGAGGATTTTGTAGGTATTGTTGCCCATTTCCACCCGCAAACGGCTGGCTTTCTTCAACGTGGCGATTCGGGCCGCGTCCAACTCGGCGCGTATTTCCTTTGAAACATAGGTACTCATTAATCCGTTCCCCCGTGAATGACATCTATTGTGCGGGAACAGTTGTAAAAATCCAGTGAACCACATCACAGAATTAAGCGTGATTGCGAATTGTTGCACAGAAATCCCAGCGCTGATTGTGCGCGAATGCAGAGCAGTTGCGCGGGCGCTCGGATAGGCACAGAGCAGGCTTGGACCTATCTTTGGTCAAACGCCTACGCGGAGGAAAAGAAATGGGCCTGCTGGTCGACGGAACATGGCATGACACTTGGTACGACACAAAGTCCACAGGAGGCGCATTCAAACGCAGCGCGGCGCAATTTCGCAACTGGCTAACAGCTGATGGAAGCGCAGGGCCATCCGGCAAGGGCGGGTTCAAGGCAGAAGCCGGGCGTTATCATCTCTATGTCAGTCACGCCTGCCCCTGGGCGCACCGCACCCTGATCTTTCGCGAACTGAAAGGGCTGGCTGACGTGATCTCTGTCTCAGTTGTGCATCCTGATATGCTGGACAAAGGCTGGACCTTTGCTACGGACGATCACGGCGCAACAGGTGACGATCTTTATGGCCTGGACTTTGCGCACCAAATCTACACCAAGGCCGACCCGTCTTATTCCGGCCGCGTCACGGTGCCGATCCTGTGGGACAAGCGGCAGGAAACCATTGTCTCGAACGAAAGTTCGGAAATCATCCGCATGTTCAATTCGGCTTTCAACGTCATCACTGGCAACACCGATGACTACTGGCCCGAGGCGATGCGGGACGAAATCGAAGAGGTCAACGCCCGCATCTATTCAGACGTGAACAACGGCGTCTACAAATCGGGCTTTGCCACCTCACAAGAAGCCTACGACGCAGCGGTGGGCCCGCTGTTCGACACATTGGATTGGCTGGAGGACCGCCTGTCTCGTAATCGCTATCTGATGGGGGACCGGATCACCGAGGCTGACTGGCGTCTCTTCACAACGTTGATCCGTTTTGATCCGGTCTATCACTTGCATTTCAAGTGCAACAAACGCCGTCTGATCGATTACCCCAATCTTTGGGCCTATACGCGCGAGCTGTATCAAAGGCCCGGTGTCGCGCCCACGGTGAACATGAACCATATCGTGCGCCACTATCACTACAGCCACAACAGCATCAATCCGCACCGGATCATCCCAACCAATCCGGTGTTGGAATACATGGAACCGCACGGACGCGATCAGCGCCCTGCTGCGTAATGCTCCACCATCGCCGCCAGATCTTCTGGCGGCGTTTCACTTTGCACATAGGCACAGGCATTCGGGCTGTGGGCAAAGATCGACCCGTCCGAGAAGAAGGTGGTGTTGGTGACAAAGATCACCCGCGCCTCGGGTCGGCGATAGCTGGCAAAATCAGCCACAGCTAATGCACTGCCGGTTTCCAGAACCAGATCCAGCACGATGATTTCGAAATCCGCGCCATACAGCGCCAGAATGGCGGCCTCCTGAGTCTCGACCAGCGTGACCTCGGCGCCTTGCCGCTCCAGATGCCTTTTCCAGACCCGACCAAGGTCGGGGTTACTCTCAACAATCAGAACTTTCATTTGCAACAACCTCGGCACTTGATATGGTGAGTGGTGCCGACCCCCGTGGTCCGTGATCTCGTTATTTCCTTAACAAAGTGTTAACAGCGGCCCCACAGGTCCGTGATCACACGGATTTGCTTGTGTAAGAGGCAAAAATCCGCTTGAAACGCGCCAAAACCGGTCATTTCCCGCAGAGAGAGCAGATGAGCACATTGGATCACGGTCTGGACCCACGCGCTATGCGCGACCACGGTGGCGGACTGGACAGAGCGATTGCCAAATACGGCGGTCAACGCGCCAACTGGATCGATCTGTCGACCGGCATCAACCCGCTCCCGTATGAGGTATCAGGGCTTACTGCAGGGGATTGGACGAAACTGCCGGACCACGGGGCTTTTGAACGCCTGAGCGAGGCCGCGCGCCGGTTTTGGAACGTCCCGAAAGGCGCGGCGATCCTTCCCGCACCGGGGGCATCCGCCATTATCGCCCGTATCCCAGCGCTGGCCACATCCGGCACGGTTCAAATCACGCCTCCCACCTATAACGAACACGCGGCCGCTTTTTCAGCTCAGGGTTGGAATGTTCAGGCTGACACTCCCGGAGACGCCCGTGTGATCGTGCATCCGAACAACCCCGATGGGCGGATCTGGCAAGAAAGCGATGTCACAGCACCGCTGACCGTTATTGATGAAAGCTTCTGCGACGTCACACCGGACGCGTCTCTGATCCATCTGGCGGATCGTCCCGGCGTGATTGTTCTGAAAAGCTTTGGCAAATTCTGGGGGCTGGCCGGAATGCGTCTGGGGTTTGCCATCGGACGGCCAGACCTGATCAATCGGCTAAACGACCTGACCGGTCCGTGGTCTGTGTCGGGCCCTGCCCTGCGCATTGGAACCCAAGCCTTGTCAGACAACGGTTGGGCTGACGCCACACGCGAGCGTCTGACTGATGAGGCCGCGCGGCTGGATGCTCTGGTGACGGCCAAAGACGCTCAGATCGTTGGCGGCACCAGCCTGTTCCGCCTGTACAAGGTCGGCAACGCCGCCAATTGGCAGGACCGGCTGGCACAGAACCATATCTGGAGCCGCATTTTCCCCTATTCAACCACCTATTTACGCCTGGGCCTGCCACCAAAGGATGGGTGGGAGAGATTGGAAGCCGCGCTGTGAGCGTTGGCCTGATGTTGGTCTGCGCCATGTGCCTGGACGCCGCACTGGGAGAGCCTGACTGGCTCTGGTCTCGCGTCAAACACCCGGCGGTGATGATCGGCAATCTGATTGGCTGGTTGGACAAACGGCTGAATGACGGGACCGCGCGACGATTGAAAGGCGTTTTCGTGCTCGTCCTGCTGGTTTGTGGTGCATGGGGCCTTGGCTGGGCGCTTGCTTTGCTGGGACCGATGGTCGAAATCTTGCTGTGCGCGATCCTTTTGGCACAGAAGTCTCTGGTCGCGCATGTCCGTGCCGTGGGTGACGGGCTGTTGACTTCGCTGACCGAGGGGCGGGCACAGGTGGCGATGATCGTCTCACGCGATACCCGCGACATGACCGAGGCGCAGGTGGCGCGTTCGGCCATCGAAAGCGCGGCGGAAAACCTCAGCGACGGGGTCATCGCGCCCGCATTCTGGTTCCTGGTCGCCGGGTTGCCGGGGCTCTTGGTCTACAAAGCCGCGAACACTGCCGACAGCATGATCGGGTATCGCAATGAAAAGTACAGCGAGTTCGGCTGGGCTTCGGCCCGGTTCGATGACCTGCTGAACCTGATCCCTGCCCGCCTGACCTGTGTGCTGATCGTGGTACTCTCGGGGCAGCGGTCGCGCTGGCGCGAAATTGTGGGGGATGCGCGCCGCCATATCTCGCCCAATGCAGGCTGGCCCGAGGCCGCGATGGCCCGCGCGCTGAACGTCGCCCTTGCCGGGCCACGCAGCTATGATGGAAAGCTGCGGGACCTGGCCTGGGTCAATGGTGATGCACCACATGAGATCGGGGCGGCGGAGGTTTTCCGCGCATGTCACATGTTGTGGAGCGTTTGGGGGCTTGCGCTTGGGCTCGTGTCAGTGTGGGTTGGGATCAATCTGATTTTCTGACGGGTCCCTTCATGCGTTTTCTTTCCGGTCTTGTTGCCGCCGCTTTGCTTGCTTCTACTGCCTTTGCCCAATGTGGGGGTGGGTTCAATTCCTTTGTCAAAGGGTTGAAGACCGAAGCCATTCAACAAGGCTTTGACAAATCCACCGTGAACGCATTTTTCAAAGGTGTGCAGCAAGACAATGCGGTGCTCAGGGCCGACCGGGCGCAAGGGGTGTTCCAGAAACCGTTCATCGAGTTTTCGCGCCGCCTGATCTCGGCCAACCGGATTGAACGCGGGCAGGCCATGTCGCGCAAATACGACGCGGTGTTTGACCGGATCGAACAGGAATACGGCATTTCACGCGGCGTGCTGCTGGCCTTCTGGGCGTTCGAGACTGACTATGGGTCATTCCAGGGCGACTTCAACACCCGCAACGCGCTGGTGACTTTGGCCCATGACTGCCGCAGGCCCGAATTGTTTCGCCCACAAATCTTTGCAGCGATTGAACTGTATCAAAACGGCGATTTCGATCCGGCGCGCACGACAGGTGCATGGGCCGGAGAGATTGGCATGGTCCAGATGCTGCCGCGCGACATTCTGGAGAACGGCGTCGATGGTGATGGTGACGGGCATGTCCGCCTGAAAACCTCGGCCGCCGATGCGCTGATGTCCGGGGGCAAAATGCTGTCGCATCTAGGCTGGCGCGCGGGCGAACCTTGGCTGCAAGAGGTCACGGTGCCCGCGCAGATGGACTGGTCCCTGTCCGGCCCGGGTAAACCCCGCTCGGTGGCCGATTGGCAAGCCATGGGCGTACAGGCACGCAACGGGTCGTTGGCCAACCTGCCTGCCTCGCTGATCCTGCCGCAAGGACGCAATGGTCCGGCCTTTCTGGCCTACCCGAATTTCGACGTCTATTTCGAATGGAATCAAAGCTTTGTCTACGTTCTGACCGCCGCCTATTTTGGTACAAGACTGGAAGGGGCGCAAATCTATGACGCAGGTAATCCGGCGCAAGGTTTGAACGGAGCGCAGATGAAAGAGCTGCAAACCAAACTGCAAGCCAAAGGGTATGATGTGGGCAAGATCGACGGGATTCTGGGGGCCGGAACACGCGCTGCGGTGCAGGCCGAACAGGCCCGCTTGGGCTTACCTGCAGATGCCTGGCCAACGGTCGACTTACTGAACCGGCTTTGACCTGACACGCCGCGCTTAACTGTCGTCGAACACCGGGCGCGGCGCGCCGTTTTCGTCCAAAGCGACGAACACGAACTCGGCTTCCGTAACCTTTTTTCCATTCTGCGATTGCCTCGGGCGTGCCCAGACATCCACGTGGACGCGAATGGATGTGCGCCCGACATGCGTCAGCGTCGCATAAAGCGTCACTTCGTCCCCAACCTTGACCGGGTGCAGAAACTGCATCGCCTCGACGGAAACGGTCGCCGTTCGCCCCTGCGCCACGCGCGCCGCCATGTTGCCTGCGGCCAAATCCATTTGCGACATCAGCCAACCGCCAAAAATGTCACCCGCCGGATTGGTGTCTGCGGGCATCGCTATCGTGCGAATAACCAGAACACCCTCGTCCTGTTGGCGGCCATGCGACCCGCGTTTTTTCCCTAAAGCGAGCCGGTCTTCGATGTCTTCTGCCACAGGTTCAATCCCCTCCTAAGCCATTGACTGGCATGATCTTGCGTTCAGTCTGGCAAGATTTCCCACCAAATTGAAGAGATTGCCTGTTTTGCGCTCAGGCTGCGTACCTCAAATCCGAAAGAGCATTACTCGGGCCGGACCGGATAGCGGTCTCCTTTCTGATCAATCAGGATCAGCCGCTCACCACTTTTTACATAGAGATCACACCGGCTGAACCCGTTGCGATAGGCAATACAGACGCTGCCGTCCTCGGCGATGGAATAGGTGCCAAAAGCCGAGTCTCCGCTGGCATATGTATAGGAATAGGCCCCACCGGCCGAGAATTTGGCCTGACCGTCATCATAAAACGTAAGCGTGCGTCCAGCTAAACCGTCAAGTTCCGCGGGGGTCAAAGGAACGTCATCGGCCTTGGTGGGCCAATCTGCAGCACAGGCCGAGCTTGCCGCGATCAAGGTGGGGATCAGAAAGCGTAACATGATGCCAAACTAGCGCGATATGCGCGCAACGCTCATAAAATTGCAGTGAACGGTCAGGCGACCATC
>NZ_JBXWSB010000023.1:0-51180 GCF_059613205.1 Ruegeria sp. BHSB064 | reverse complement strand
GAACGGGAAAAGACGACGTTGGCATCTGTCGGCCGCTGAGCATATTTGCCCACAACCTCGCCCAGCTCGGTTTGCACGTGTGTCTGCAAGGCCGCGCCGATGTCGATCTGTTTTCCGCTGATTTGGTAACGCATGTGATCTCCTTCACAATTCACACCCATTCTGACGTCACGTTACGCGACGAACTTGTTTTTATCGGGTGGGGGGTCGCGGCATTTTCTGCGGTTGCCTTGAAGCCTGCCCTTCAATGAAGGGACATCGAGATCCAGACTGGAACCGAGTAAATGCCATGGTCCAATTGAGGCAAGAGACGAAGGAAGAGTCAATCAAAACAGGCGTGTATATACGCGATTTCCGCCATGCACCCTGCGCAAACCGGTGCAAGCCTATGAAATACGGAAGTTTTCGCCCAAATAGACCCGCCGCACGTTCTCGTTTTCCACCACTTCATCAGGGGTGCCGGACATCAGCACCTGGCCGTCATGCAGGATGTAAGCACGATCCACAATTTCCAGCGTTTCCCGGACGTTGTGATCCGTGATCAACACACCGATTCCCCTTTTTTTGAGGTCGGCCACAAGATGCCGGATATCCCCGACACTAATCGGGTCAACGCCTGCAAAAGGTTCGTCCAACAGCAAATACTTCGGATCTGCCGCCAAACAGCGCGCGATCTCGACACGGCGGCGTTCACCACCGGACAGGGCCAGGGCGGGTGCACGGCGCAAGTGTTCGATGGAAAAATCCGACAACAGTTCTTCCAGACGTTCTTTACGCCTGTGTGCGTGTGGAACCGTGATGTCCAAAACAGCAGCAATGTTGTCTTCGACACTCATGCCGCGGAAAATCGACATCTCCTGCGGCAGATAGCCTATCCCCAACCGCGCGCGCCGATACATCGGCAGGGTTGTAACGTTCTGACCATCAATTGTCACTTTACCTGCTTCGGGAAACACGAGCCCGGCCACGGAATAGAACGTTGTGGTCTTGCCCGACCCGTTTGGCCCTAAAAGTGCTACGACCTCGGACCGGTCCAGCGTCATGGAAACATCGCGGATTACCGTCTTTTTCCGGTAGGATTTCCGCAACTTCTCGATGCGCAGGCCTGAACTGCCTTCGGCCAATGTCAGGCTGGGACGCGCCATCAGTTGTTTCCCTGCTGCAAGATCGTTTTGACCCGCCCGGTCATGGTCGCCGTGCCTGTCGTCAGGTTGGCGTTCATCTGGTCGCCACTGATGACGCTGGGTCCCTGTGTCAGAAGGACATTGCCCTTCATTACGATCACACCGGAATCGATCGTGTACTCGGCCCAATCGCCTTCGGCCGCATCGGGCGGGCTGACCAGAACCACATTTTCGGTCGCTTCCATCCGTTCAATGGCCGAGCGTTCCTGATTATAGATCACCAGAACACGTTCCGCCGTCAGCCGCATTTCGCCTTGCACGACTATGACATTGCCAATGAACTCGGCAGATCCATCTTCCTGATTGACGTTCAATGTCTCCGAAGTCACCTCAACCGGCAGGCTTGGGTCGGCATTTGCAGAACCAAAGGCCACCTGCGCCTCTTGCGCGGTCGCGGTACCCGCGATCAGAGCGAGGCACAAAGGAACAAATCGAAAATCGAACACAGGTTATCTTTCTGCTTTTTCAGGCTCGTATATCAGCTTCACACCATCTGTAAAAACAATATGGACCGGACCGTCCTTTTTTTCCGTCCCAAACGTCATGCGCCCGGCGGAAAAGTTGCCGATCGGCCCGGTTCCATTTACCTGCCCCGGTGTGTCGCCGCGAATTTCATCCAGGGACGTGTTGAGCAGATCGGTTGTGAGCTGAAGCCCGTCAGCGGTGGTGATCACCACATCGCCAACAAAAGTTGCCGTGCCTTCATCAGGACGGATCAAACCCGAATTGGAGTCCAGCAGTATCGTTCCGCCGCTCAGCAGGCCAAATCTGCCGCGGAATTCGGATGCTGTCGGGGTCGAGGTGTCGTTGCCCTGAGTCGCTTGCGTTGCCTCGATTTGCACATCCTCGCCCTTGCGTGTTGTCCCCTGATAGTTCGGCTGTGTCACAACTTGCTGCGCCAGCCGTTCATCGATGTCATTTTGCGCGAACGGCACAGATACATTTGTTTCGATACTGCGGGACAGCAAGAAGACAGTGGACAGCATGACGATGGCCGCAAGCGGCAACAGCACCTTCAGGAACTGCACCATGCGGGAATATCTGTCCACGCCGCCCTCCCTCAGCCCAAACCGACGCGCAGGCAGTCGTGGATGTGCAACAAGCCCTGCGCCTGCCCGTCAGCGTCAGGTTCGACCACGAACAAAGAGGTTATCTTGCGCTCATTCATGATCGCAACGGCTTCTTCCGCCAGCGCGTTCGGCGCAATCGTCATTGGATCACGGGTCATGACCTCCTGGGTGCTCTTGTCCAACAACCCGTCCATATTGCGGCGCAAGTCGCCATCGGTGACAATGCCCAGCAGGCGGCCTGCGTCATCGGTGACACCAACAACACCAAAGCTTTTTTGGCTCATGACCAGTAAGGCCTCGCTCATCGGAGTACCAGACGTGACCACAGGCATATCCGCATGCATCAGATCGCGCACCTTGCTGAGTTGCGCGCCAAGCTTGCCACCCGGATGGAAGTCGCGGAAATTCTCGGGCTTGAAATCCCGGTACTTCATCAAAGCAATCGCCAGCGCATCGCCCATTGCCAAAGTCAATGTCGTCGAGATCGAGGGCACCATGCCAAAGCCACATGCCTCGCCCAAGGACGGGATCAGAAGATGCACATCCGCCTGTTTCATCAGCGTGCTTTCCGGCTTGCTGGACAGGCCGATCAGCGGAATCCCGAACCGTCGGGTAAAGGCCAGCAGGTTGGCCAGTTCCGGCGCTTCGCCCGAATTTGAAATCGCCAATACCACGTCACCCTTGGAGACCATGCCCAGATCACCATGGCTGGCCTCGGCCGGATGTACAAAATAGGCGGGCGTGCCAGTGCTGGCCAAAGTGGCGGCTATCTTGTGCCCGATGTGACCAGATTTACCGATCCCACTCACGATGATGCGACCCTTCGCCTGCAAGATCATTTGCACGGCTTCTGCAAAATGCTCGTCCAGACTTTCGGCCAACACGTCCAGCGCGCGGGCTTCATCTGTAACGACCTGTCGGGCGGTTTTCAGAAAGGACTCGCTATCAGTCATGAGTGTGCAAATATATCCGTTTCGGGCCAGCCTGCGAGGTCCAGTTTCGCACGCATCGGCAGGAAATCAAAACAGGCTTGCGCCATCTCGGTCCGATCTTCACGTGCAAGGCGCTTGTTCAATTCATCCCGCAGGCGGTGCAGGTACAAAACATCCGAGGCCGCATAATCCAGTTGAGCATCTGTCAGAGACTCGGCTCCCCAATCGCTCATCTGCTGTTGTTTCGATATGTCGACACCAATCAGCTCCTGACACAGGTTTTTCAAGCCGTGGCGGTCAGTGTATGTGCGCACCAGACGGCTGGCGATCTTGGTGCAGTAAACCGGAGCGGCCAACGCACCAAAGCTGTGGTACATGGCAGCGATGTCAAACCGCCCGAAATGGAACAGCTTCAGCACGTCGGGGTTTTCCAGCATGGCGCACAGGTTTGGCGCTTTGGTTTGGCCTTTTTCAACCTGAACGATGTGGCTGTTGCCATCACCACCCGACATCTGGATCACGCATAAGCGGTCGCGATGCGGGTTCAACCCCATGGTTTCACAGTCAATGGCCACAACGGGGCCCAGATCCAGCCCGTCCGGCAGATCGTTTTTGTACAAATGGTTCGCCACGCGACTAATCCTCTGAGCGCTTTTGTCCCCGAGATAGGCGGTTTGGCCTCTAAACTCAACGCCGTCCAAAAGTCGCGGGCTGTTCGGCGCCAAGTGCTTGATCTTATCCCCATGGGGAGGATAAGGATAACCCATGTCCAATCATACACATGAGTCGCATCCACAAATCACGGCCCGACTGAAGCGTGCCCACGGGCATCTGGCCAAAGTCATTGCCATGCTGGAAGGGCAGGCCCCCTGTTCGGACGTTGCCCAACAATTGTTTGCCGTTGAAAAGGCTGTCACCAATGCCAAACGCGCTTTGATTCATGATCACATCGATCATTGCCTGTCCGCCGACGACGCTGGCAGCGGGATCGAAGATTTCAAAGCGATTACAAAATACCTCTAAGCCATGCTGAGCATTCTGAAAAACCGCACCTACCGCCACCTGTTCGCCGCCCAGATCGTCGCCTTGACAGGCACCGGTTTGGCCACGGTTGCCCTGGGCCTGCTGGCGTTCGATCTGGCGGGGGATGCTGCGGGCCTGGTCCTGGGCACCGCGCTGACGATCAAGATGGTTGCCTATGTCACCGTTGCACCGCTGGCGGCCGCCTTTGCCGAGCGTTTGGATCGCCGCAAGATGCTGGTCGTTTTGGACCTGATCCGTGCGGCTGTTGCGCTGTGCCTGCCTTTCGTGACGGAAATCTGGCAGATCTACGTGTTGATTTTTGTGCTTCAATCCGCCTCGGCCGGGTTCACACCTGCCTTTCAGGCAACGATCCCTGACGTGCTGCCTGATGAGGCGGAGTATACACGGGCTCTGTCCCTGTCGCGTCTGGCATATGACATGGAAAGCCTTCTGAGCCCGATGTTTGCCGCAGCTCTGCTGCTGCTGGTTAGCTTCAACAGCTTGTTCTGGGGGACGGCATTGGGCTTTGTCGCTTCGGCATTGTTGGTTGTCTCGGTCGTCCTTCCGTCGCCCAAACCCACCAAACCCCGCGGAATCTATGACCGCACCACACGGGGTATTCGAATCTATCTGAAAACACCCCGGTTGCGCGGGTTGCTCGCACTGAGCTGGAGCGCAGCTGCTCTGAGCTCGATGGTCATCGTCAATACAGTGGTCATCGTACGCGCCAATCTGGGCCTGTCGGAAAGCGCAGTGGCCATCGCGCTCGCCGGATTCGGAGGCGGGTCGATGTTGGCCGCCTTTACCCTGCCCCGCCTTTTGGATCGGATCGAGGATCGTCGGGTTATGATCTCGGGTGCCGTTTTTGCCACAGGGTCCATGGCTGTCGCCGCGATTCTGGCAGCAACTGTTCCCTTGTCACTCGGCCTTCTGACCTTGTTGTGGGCGTTTACAGGTTTTGGATATTCCACTACTCTGACCCCCTCGGGTCGCTTGCTGACCCGGTCGGCCCATCCCGAAGACCGACCTGCGGTTTTTGCAGCTCAGTTTACCTTGTCGCATGGCTGTTGGCTGGTGCTTTACCCGCTTGCAGGGTGGTTGATGACCGCATTCGGACCAACAGTGGCGCTCAGCAGCATGGCAACACTGTCTGTGGCCGGTGTGGTTGGCGCGCTCAGCATATGGCCACGCCTTGATCAGGAAGTGATCGAACACGATCACCCTGATCTGCCGCCCGATCATCCGCATCTGACCGGATCAGGCCCGCACGCACACCCAATCATCATCGACGACCTTCACCCGAACGTACCGCACAGATCTTGAGGACTGGTCCCGATCTGCCCTAAACCGGGATCGCACCCATCAGCCGGAGCCCCAATGGACCAGCTAGACCGCCGAATTATCGCCGCCCTGCAAGCCAATGCCCGGGCCTCGACCACGCAAATTGCGGCTACGCTGGGTGTGGCCCGTACGACGGTTCACGAACGGATCAACCGGATGGAACATCGCGGTGTGATAACGGGGTATTCCGTGCGCCTTGGGTCTACAGAAGACACACCCAAAGTGCAGGTGATCGTTATGCTTGAGGTGCAGCAGAAAGAAACGACCCGTATCATCAAGCGGCTTGAAGCTTATCCCGAGGTCAAATTGTGCCTGTCCATCAATGGTGAATTCGATCTGATGCTTTCGGCTGAAGCACCCCGGCTTGAAGATCTGGACATTCTGGTCGATGACCTGGCCAAGATACCCGGCGTCCTGCGCACCAATACCAGCGTTGTCTTCGGGCGCAGGATTGACCGAAATTGAAGCGACGATAACTCTCTGTAAACCGATCATTGGCTAGCTTGGCCGGGACAGATCAGAATCCCGGACCGGCAGAATGCCAATTCAAAAGATCCCGTTCTTTTTCATGCTCATACTTGTGGCGGCAGTCCAAGCAGGCTTTGCCATGCCCAATGCGCGCACCGGGAACCTGTGCGATCAGGCCGCGCGGCGTGCAGCGTTGTCCGAAGGGGTGCCGTTGGACATTCTGCGCGCGATCTCACGCGTTGAAACGGGTCGTACTGTGGACGGACAGTTCCTTCCTTGGCCGTGGACCATCAACGTTGAAGGTAAAGGGTATTGGTTCACCTCTGAAAGCGAGGCCAAAACCTATGTGTTCCAGATCTTCAAAGCAGGCGCGCGCAGCTTTGATGTGGGCTGTTTCCAGATCAACTACCGCTGGCATGGCAAGGGTTTTCGCTCGATCGACGCAATGTTCGACCCTGATGAGAATGCAACATACGCCGCCCGTTTTCTGAAAGACCTTTATGCTGAGCTGGGCTCGTGGCCTGCCGCTGCCGGAGCGTTTCATTCCCGAACCGAGTCTCTGTCCAAAGCCTATACAGAGCGGTTTCAAAGTGTGCTGCACCAACTCGGCGGCACAACTCAGCCTCGGATCGCGTCGATACCAAGCAATCCGTTCACGAGGGCCGGAACGCCTTTGATCTCTTCGCAAACAACCACGCATGAAACCGGTGCGCTGGGGTCCCTGGTACCTGCCGCAGGCAGCGCCACCGCGTTCATCGCCTTCAACTAGGAGTTCCGCGTGCCCAAAATCGACGCCCGGTCCCTTTTTTCGCCCACGGTTCTTCTGGCAGTGGCTTTGATGACAGTCATCGTGATGATGATTCTGCCGATGCCAGCCTGGGTGCTGGATGTGGGGCTGGCCGCCTCTTTTGCTTTGGCCATCCTGATTTTTACTCTGACCTTGTTCATTGAACGCCCGCTGGATTTCTCATCCTTCCCGACGATCCTGCTGGCCTCCCTGATGCTGCGGCTTTCGTTGAATGTGTCCTCGACGAAATTGATCATCGGACAAGGACATACAGGCCCAAATGCTGCAGGCGATGTCATTGAAGGGTTTGCCAATTTCGTCATGGGCGGCAGTATTTTTCTGGGCCTTGTGGTGTTTGGCGTCTTGCTGATCGTGAACTTCATGGTCATCACCAAAGGTGCCGCGCGCATGGCTGAGGTGGGAGCACGTTTTGCACTGGACGGGATGCCGGGCAAACAACTCGCCATTGACAGCGATATGTCTGCGGGGGCCATCGACCACCAGCAAGCCAAAGAGCGGCGCGAACGCGAACAGCAGGAAACGACGTTTTTTGGCTCGCTCGACGGGGCGTCAAAATTCGTGAAAGGCGACGCTATTGCCGGTCTTCTGATCACTTTGCTGAACCTTGTGATGGGTCTGATCATGGGCGTGATCGTGCACGGCATGCCCGTCGCGTCCGCTTTCGAGACTTACGCGATTCTGACCGTTGGCGATGGGTTGGTGTCACAAATTCCTGCCGTGATCATCTCCATCGCTTCGGCGTTGTTGCTGGCGCGCGGTGGAACACAAGGGGCAACAGATACTGCCATCTTTTCGCAGTTAGGCCGCCACCCGGCGGCCCTTTCCACCGTGGCGGTTCTGATGGTCCTGTTTGCACTTGTGCCCGGACTGCCGTTTCTGCCCTTTATTCTTGGCGCAGGTGTTTTGGGGTATGCGGCTTTCACTGTTCATCGCAAACGGCAAGAAGAAGAAACCTCGGCTCAGCTGCCATCGACTGCCGCGGAAACACCGGTGTCTCAGGCCATCGGGGATATTCTGGATCTCGATGACGTGCATCTTGAATTCGCCCCTGATCTGGTCAGCATGGTATTGAACCCCGGCACCGGTCTGGACGCCCGGATCGCCAATATGCGCACCTACGTGGCGTCGACCTTTGGCCTGATCCTGCCCGAAATTCGCCTGACAGACCGCGCCGATCTGCCGACCGGAACCTATGTGATCAAAGTTCAGGGCGTCGAACAGGCACGCGGCGTTCTCAACCCCGATCTGGTTTTGGCCCTTGTGCAGGACCAGTTCGATTTGCTGCCCGAAGGCAACGACGTGACCGAGCCCGTATACGGGGCCCCAGCCCGCTGGATTCTGCCGAAACATCAGGAAGATGCAGCGCTGAGTGGGGCGACCATCGTCTCTCCTCCGGAAATTTTAGCCACCCATCTGCTTGAGATTATCAAACAGAATTTCTCGCGTCTTCTCACGTTGAAGTCCCTGCGCCGCCTGTTGTCTGAAATGACCCGCCTTAGCGACCCCGTGCGCGCCGAAGCCAACCGCAAATTGCTGGACGAGCTGATCCCGGACAAGGTGCCAATCGACACCCTGCACGCGGTTCTGCGCTTGCTTCTGGATGAACGTGTATCGATCCGAAACATGGCTCTGATCCTGGAAAGCGTGGCCGAAGCACGGCTGACCACCACGCAACCGGAAGGCATCTGTGAACTGGTGCGCCAGCGCCTGGGCTTCCAACTGGTCGCGGACATGAAACGCGAGGACGGCTCGATCCCACTGATCCAACTGGCCCCCGAATGGGAAGACACGTTTACCACGTACCAGATCGAGGCACCCAACACAGGATTGGATGTGGCGCTGCCGCCCAACCTGTTCAACAAACTGGCTGAAGGAGTGGTGAGCAGCGTCGCCAAATCTGCAGATAGCGGCCTGTTTCCCGCCATTGTAACCTCGACCCGGCGGCGGCGGTTGCTGCGCACGATCATTCACGCGCGCGGAATCGCCAACCCGGTTCTGTCGTTCGAAGAAATCGGTCTGGAAGCCAAGCCGGCGCTGGTTGGAACCGTTCCGGCGTGATTGCGCTGCCACCAGAGTTGCTGTCACAGTTCTCCGACGCCCTCTGGCAAAGTTTTGTCGTGTTTCTGCGTGTATCCGCCCTTGTTTCATTGTTGCCCGCCTTTGGCGAACGCAGCATTCCCATCGGGCTCAAACTGGGTATTTCGGTTGCCTTTACTCTGATCATTCTGCCTGCAACCCCACCCATTGGTTTTGAGCCCAGCCTGTGGAGCATGGTTCGCTTGGTGGCCACCGAAACTCTTATTGGCCTTGCTCTTGGGATCGGGTTGCGTTTGTTCGTGCTGGCAATGCAAACAGCGGGATCCATCGCGGCGCAGTCCACATCCCTTTCGCAGCTTCTTGGTGGCGCCTCAACCGACCCTGTCCCCGCCATGGGTCATCTGTTGACCCTGGCAGGGCTGACCCTTGCTGTGATCATGGGTCTGCACGTGCGAGCTGCTCAATTTCTGATCCAAAGCTACACCCTGTTTCCAGCAGGTTTGTTTCCCGGTTCCGCAGATATGTCACGCTGGGGCGTTCAACAGGTTACACACAGTTTTGGGCTGGCCTTTGCGCTGGCCACACCTTTCGTCATCGCTTCGTTGATCTACAATCTAGCACTTGGCGTCATCAATCGGGCCATGCCTCAATTGATGGTCGCCTTTGTAGGTGCGCCCGCGATTACCTTTGCCGGACTGTTCCTGTTGTTTGCCGGTACACCGTTAATCCTGTCGGTGTGGTCTGATGCGTTGCTGGCATTCTTTGTGAACCCGGTCGGGGCGCAACCATGAACGCGGGCGATGACGAAAGCGACAAGTCGCATGAACCGACACCGCAAAAGCTGCAAAAGGCGCGCGAAAAAGGTGAGGTTCCGAAATCAAATGACCTGTCAGTCGTGGCCGCGTACACCGGATTGTTAATCGCGCTCATGATGGCTGGAACATACACGGTCGAACACATGGGCCTAGTCTTCATGGTGTTGATCGACCAATCCGACGACATAGCACAGATGCTGACTGACGGCCCTGCAAACGCCCCGGTTGCGGGCATCTTACACGGGGCGCTGCTGCCTGTGGCGTTACTGTTCTGCCTACCCGCTGCTGCGGTATTGCTGAACCTGATTGCCCAGCGCGCCCTGATCTTTGCACCCAGCAAATTAAAGCCAAAGCTTTCGCGCATCTCGCTTATATCGAACGCAAAAAACAAGTTTGGCCGCGGGGGGCTGTTCGAGTTCGCCAAAAGTGCAGTCAAACTTGTGATCTATTGCACCTGCCTCACCCTGTTTCTGAAGGCAAACCTGACCGAAATCCTTTCAGCCAGTGCGGCCCCGGCCAAGTCATCCATCCTTTTGATGATGAATCTCTTATTCCGCTTTCTGTTCATTGTAATCGCAATCGCCCTGGCCATCGGCGTTGTTGATTTCCTGTGGCAATACGCCGAGCATATGCGCAAGAACCGGATGTCACGAAAAGAAATTCAAGACGAGACCAAGGACGCCGAAGGTGATCCTCACGTCAAACAGCAACGCCGTCAACGGGCGCAAGAAATAGCGACCAACCAGATGATGGCAGATGTGCCAGATGCAGATGTCGTGATCGTCAACCCAACGCATTTTGCCGTTGCGTTGAAATGGTCCAGAACCGTGGGCAGCGCGCCTGTATGCGTCGCCAAGGGCGTGGACGAAGTGGCGGCTGTCATTCGCTCCGTCGCATCCGAAGCCGGAGTTCCGGTCCACCCGGACCCGCCAACCGCGCGCGCGCTGCACGCAACCGTCGAAATCGGTCAGGAGATCCCCGAAGAACACTACCGGCCGGTCGCGGCTGCGATCCGGTTTGCCGAAATGATGCGAAAGCGCGCCAGAGAGCAGATCAGATGAAAAACAACCAAATTCAGCCACTGGAAAAGGTGACCGACGCCGCGTTTCAAAAGCAGTTTCAGGAGTTGCGGCCGATTCTGGAAGCCGAAGCCAAGGTTCGGCAGCAGTTGGTGAAACTGGATACTCAGCTGGGTCAGATGCGAATGGAAAGTCGCGAAACCGACGGCTATCAGATTTCAGGAACCGATATTCTGTGGAACGGCTGGGAATCTGCCATGCGGCGGCAGCTGAATATGCAACTTGCCCAAATTCGGGCTCAGAAACTTGCAAGGTTAGAAGCGCTTCGGTTGGCATTCGGGCGTAAACAAGCCGTCGACGCGCTGATAAATCAGATGCAGCAGGAGCAACGCCGTCATACGGCCCGAAAGCTGGCCGAATAACCGGCCAATCACGCTCAGATATCCTGACGGTTTACGCTCTGGATCAGCACTTTCGTGACGTCATCGCCCAGATCTTTGCGCGCCGCCTCCAACAAGGATTTCCGCAGGATATCCAGATTGCCCGATTCCGTGAATCTCCCGTCAAACCCGCCGGTATTTGCGTGGTCAAACAAAACCTGAAGAAAACCGTCACGCAGTTTTGGCTCGATCGCATAAAACTTGTCGGTGATGGCCGGATCAGCCTCCAGGCTAAGCGTCATTGTGACCATAGCGTCTATCGCGTCGTCTTTCACAACAGGAACGACGAACTGCTTGGCCATCCTCAGAAACCCATAGCCGCCGTTTTTATCCTTTTTTTCGGTCACCTTAGGCTTGTCCGTGATTTTGCTATCGGCTTTTGCCTCATGCGCGTCGACCTTTTCGGCGGCACTATACCCGGGCTTTTGTGCGGGTTCCAGAAACAGACCTGCCCCGACACCGGCCCCCAACCCGACGACAAGAAAAATAATAGGTGTCAGCTTTGCAATCACACCTGCACCTCAGAATGGAAGAAGGGAATCAAGAATTTGCTGGCCGTAACGGGGTTGCTGAACATCCGTAATCTGCCCCCGACCGCCATAAGACACGCGCGCAGAGGCGATCTTGTCGTAAGTAATTTCGTTCTGACGCGAGATGTCTTGTGGGCGAACATAGCCGGCCACCAAAAGCTCGCGCAGTTCGAAATTGACGCGAAGTTCCTGTGAGCCCGATATGGCCAGTACACCATTCGGCAACACATCCAGCACCGTGGCAGCCACGCGCAGGGTCAGCTTTTCGTTTCGCCGGACAGATCCGCGCCCCGAGCTTGAGGAGTCCGACTCGATTGCAACGGCGTCGTCCAGGGACGCGCCTTCCGGCAAGTGCTTTTGCACGCGTTGCGGCACGCCGAAGAAACTACCTACCCCAAGCTCTTCCGACCCGGATCTGGAGCGCCGCGTGTCATTGGATATCTCGGCCTCTTCATCCAGCTCGATCACAACGGTCAGGATATCCCCTTTCTTGATCGCCCGCTGATCGCCCAACAAAGATTGCTGACCGCCACTCCAGAGCGAGGATCGGTCCACGTTACGCTGAGGTTGCGTGTGTAACGGCAGGCCGGGCCACAGCATGGCCACCTGTTCCGGTGAGTCTTCATTTGGTGTGAAACTTGGTGGTTTACCCAAGTGATCCAACCGCCCGCACGCAGACAAGGCAAACACCGCCAGAATAAGAGTTTTTGGAAGCCTGGACATCACTGCACCTCGATTTGACCATCCGGACGGATGCGGCCTGTTACCGTTGTTCTGGACGAAAGGTTCATCACCCGAATGCGATCGCCGACTGCGCCGCGCCCCAAAGCCCGGCCCTCTGTTGTGATTGACAGGGGTTGGCTGTTGAACACCAGAACAACAAGATCGTTGCGATCCACCACAGCGGGCGGGCCAACATCCGCACTCCTGATGGGTCTGCCGGGGTAAAGAGCCACCCTTGCTTCCTGTCCGATCAAGACGTCTGGATTTGTAACTGCGCCGGGGATTTCTGTTGATTTCATTTCCAGATCCGCAGCGGCAATGATCTCTTTTGCCCGTATCGTCCGGGTTGAGACCACGATGTCGGATTGTGCCGCAAATGGGATCAGCATCACCAGGCCGAGAAAGAGAACTCGCATCAGCGCACCTGTGTTGTTGCGCTCATCATCTGATCGACAGCCGAAATGACTTTGGCGTTCATTTCATAGCCGCGCTGCGCCTCGATCAGTTCTGTTACCTCGCGCACTGCATCGACCGAGCTGTCTTCCAGATAGCCTTGCCGTATGGTCCCCAAACCATCTTCGCCTGGTGTGCCCAGAACCGGAGCACCAGATGCTTCGGTTTCCTTAAACAAGTTGCTTCCGATTGCCTCAAGCCCCTTGGCATTCGAGAAGCTGGCAAGCGTGAACTCTCCCAACAGCTGACCTTCCGGAGCGTCGTCGAAATAGGCGTAAACTTCACCGCCTGCGTTGATCGAAATCGACCGCGCGTCGTCGGGGACCGTGATTTCAGGCGACACAGCAAAGCCATCAGAGGTCACAATCAGACCTTCAGCCGAACGTTTCAGGCTGCCATCGCGCGTATAAGCTGTCTGGCCGCTTGGAAGCGTCACCTCTAAATATCCGCGGCCTTCGATCGCAACATCCAGATCACTGCCGGTCGCCGACAAAGCGCCCTGTTCCAGCTGCACCGTTACAGCGGCGGGTCGCACACCCAGTCCCAGCTGAATCCCAGTGGGCAGGACTGTGCCGTCCGACGCATTGACTGCCCCGGCCCGTGCCATCTGTTGATAGTGTAAATCTGCGAACTCGGCCCGCCGGGCGTTGTAGCCGGTGGTGTTCATATTCGCCAGGTTGTTCGAGATCGTCTCAACCCGCATTTGTTGCGCACTCATTCCGGTGGCGGCAATTTTAAGGGCTCGCATTTCACACTCTCCTTGTTCTGATCAGCGCATCAAGGCGTCAAGCGCCCCACGCACCCGCTTGTCTTCGCTTTCTAGAAAACTCTGCCCCAGTTCGTAGGCGCGCTGGATCTCAACCAGGCGGGCCACCTGCTCGATGGCATTGACGTTGGAGCCTTCCAGAAAACGGTGAAGAACAACCGGCTCGTCGACCGGGTCTATGGCCTCTTCCGTACCAAAACGGGTGTTACCTTCGCGGACGAGGGTCTTGGGGTCACCGACGTTAAAAACGCCTAGCTGACCCAACAATTGCCCATCGACACTCAGGGTTCCGTCACTCCCGACATCAATTGTGGCTGCATCGGGCGGGATAAATACCGGGGCACCGTTGGCGTCCATCACGCGTGCGCCATCCATGGCAACTAAATCCCCGTCCGCATTGGGTGAGAAACTGCCGGCGCGCGTCAGCCGATTTCCATCAGGCGTTTCGAGCATGAAAAACCCATCACCTTCGATGGCAAAATCAAACTGGCCGCCGGTTTCTGTCAGCACGCCTTGCCGCAACGACGTGTTGCGTGCTTCGGCCCGGCTCATGGACAGCGAAGGGCTTTCCGGCATGTCCTGAATGAACTCGGAAAACACCAGACCTTGCTGGCGATAACCCGTTGTGTTGGCGTTGGCGATATTGTTCGCCACCAGGCGCATTTCATTCATCAAACCGGACTGACGGGACAAGGTGACATAAGCGGTGTCCATCAGCGACCTCCTGCAATCAAAGGGACAAGTGTTCCGGTAAAAAACGTGACAAGTGTCTGTGTCATGAACCCCATCGAGATCCAGAACACGACAACGATGGCGATCAGCTTGGGAACAAAGGTTAGTGTCATTTCCTGAATCGACGTCAGCGCCTGAAACAGCCCGACGATCAGGCCCGAAACCAAGGCAACAGCCAGAATCGGGACCGATGTGATCACCGCGACCCAAAGAGCCTGACGTACGATGTCATAGAAAAGACCTTCGCTCAGCATCGCGTCAGACCGGCATACGCAGGATTTCCTGATACGCCTCGACCACTTTGTTGCGCACGATCACGGCCGTCTCAACGGCCAGTTCGGTCTGCGCCAGAGCTTGCACTAACGCATGGGGATCGGCCTGCCCGACCATCGCGGTCTGAGACATCTGCTCGCTATGTTTCAGTGTGGCCGCAAAGTCCTGAAAACTGGCCTTCAGCCCCTGCGCCATCCCGGTATGTTCGGGATCGGCCTGTGTTGCGGGGCGCGCGCCGGCATAGTTCTGTGCGGCGGTCAGGGATCGGATATCCATTCTGGCTGTCCTTTATTTTCTGAGCAATTCCATCAACGACGACGACATTTGCCGCGTCTGATCAAACATCTTTAGGTTGGCTTCGTAGCTGCGCTGCGCCTCACGCGCGTCAGCGATTTCGATCATCAGATCGACATTCGACCCCTGATAGTGACCGCTTTCGTCGGCCATCGGGTGGGCCGGATCGTAAATCCGGCTCAGGTCACGCCGATCAAGTGTGACGCGCCCAGCCTGCACCATGTCGCGCCCATCTTTTTGCACGGTTTCAAACGGCACCGTTTTTCGCCGATAACCGGGCGTATCTGCGTTTGAAATGTTTTCGGACACGTGACGCAAGCGGGCGGCCTGTGCACGCAGGGCGCTGGCGGATGCGGTCAGAGAGTGGGAAAAATCGCTCATCTACTTGCCCCTTAGCCACGACCGAGGCTGGTGCGCAGAATATTCATCGAAGATTTGTAGATCGCCAAAGCCCGATCATGCTGGCGCTTGACCTCGACCGATTTCAGCATCTCTTCTTCCAGGGACACACCGTTGCCGTTGGGATCACCCGAAGGAACTGCATCGAACTCGGCCCAGCTTTTCGCATCAGAACCTCCGTGCAGATGACCCTCTCGCGTAGCGGCCATAGACGCTTCACGCTGTGAGGTTTCGAAAGCTGTCTTGAAGGACTCGATATCGCGCGGCTGGTAGCCGGGCGTATCCGCATTGGCCATGTTTCGCGCGATGACGGCCTGCCGTTGCCCGGCATGGGTTGCCATTGCGTACGCTGTCTTAAAGACGTTCAGGTCATAGAACATCGGGGCTTCTCCCTCGATCAATTTCAATCAAGGCTTAACCCCGATTCCTTTAGAAACCGTTTTCAGAACTCAGTTGGAGAACCCACAATGTCTGATCTCGACCCTATGCTTCTGAAACATGAATTCGACAGGATGACTGCGGTCCGTCATGTGGGGCTGGTCAGTGGTGTCGCGCAGGGTCTGATCGAGATCAGCGGTCTGAACGATCACGCGCGTATTGGCGACTTACTGACATTGCAACGATGCTCAGGGCCTGATCTTTCCGGTGAGGTGCTGCATGTGGATGCTGAGTATGTCCACATGATACCGGGTGCTGCACCAGATGGTGTCAGTCTGGGGGACCGCGTGTATCTGGACCCTTCTCCTGACTTTGCTCCTGGCTTGCATTGGTTGGGGCGCGTCATTGATCCTTTTGGCAAGCCACTGGACGGAAAACCTCTGCTGAATGGGGCGCAGGACCGCGATATCATGCAGGCCCCGCCGCCTGCCGTTACGCGCAAACCGTTGGGAGAGCGGATGGCCACAGGGTTGTCTGTTCTCAATACAATGCTGCCGATAGTACGGGGTCAGAGGGTCGGGCTGTTTGCCGGATCGGGCGTTGGGAAGTCCACGCTTCTGTCAACCCTCGCACGTTCCATGCAGGCCGACGCGGTCGTGGTCGCTCTGGTGGGTGAACGGGGGCGCGAAGTGAATGAGTTTGTCGCCCATGCGATCGGTCCCGAGGCCATGAAACGAACCATCGTCATTGCCGCCACCTCGGATCAATCGGCTTTGTCCCGCAGGCGTTGTGCGTGGTCGGCGATGTCGGCAGCAGAATTCCTGCGCGATCAGGGCCTCAACGTTCTGTTTCTGGCCGATTCTGTGACCCGTTTTGCTGAAGCGCACCGGGAAATCGCCGTCGCAATGGGGGAATCACCTTCTTTGCGGGGATATCCGCCGTCGGTTACGCCCTTGATTGCAAACCTGTGCGAACGCGCAGGACCGGGCGCACAGGATCAGGGGGACATAACGGCTGTGTTCAGCGTTCTGGTGGCCGGGTCAGACATGGATGAGCCTGTCGCAGACATTCTGCGCGGCGTGTTGGATGGGCATATAGTGCTTAGCCGGGACATTGCTGAACGCGGGCGATTTCCGGCGATTGACCTCAGCAGATCTGTATCCCGCAGCTTACCGGCTGCAGCTTCTGAGGCCGAGAATCAGATGATCGCGGAAACCCGCAAACTTGTCGGCAGCTACGAACAGTCAGAGGTCATGATAAAGGCCGGGCTTTATGTCGAAGGGTCTGATCCACTTCTGGACCAGGCCGTGCGCGTTCATGACGACTTGGATGCGTTTTTCGGCAAACTGGACCCGGAAGGGATCGAAAACAGTTTTAACCGCCTGTCTCTGATTTTACGCCGTGCCTCGGTTGGCGTGTCGCGACAAGGGAATTCTGAACAGTTTTAAGTGTTAAGGCCACCTTAAGACCTGCGCTGCTAGTCACAGAGTCGGGTGATAAAAAGGTGGTGGAGATGGGTGCGCAAACCAATGCGGCGCCAATCATCATCAAGAAGAAGCGTGTATCAGGTGGCGATGGCCATCACGGCGGCGCGTGGAAAGTCGCGTATGCCGACTTTGTTACGGCCATGATGGCCTTCTTCATGTTGATGTGGCTGCTTAACGCGACAACGGAACAACAACGCAAGGGGTTGGCGGACTACTTCGCGCCAACAGTCCCGCTAAGTCCGGAATCCGGCGGGGGTGACGGTGCATTTGGTGGCGACAGTATGTTGTCCGAAGACACGCTGCTGCGGGATGGCCTGGGCGCCACAAACAAACACGCAACTGAATCGCGCCAAGCACGTGGCTCAATCGGTGTGGATGCCAAAGGCGGGGGCAAAGGGAACGAAGAAGATTTCTCAACGCTTGAGGCAAAGCTGCTGGGGCGTACCGGTGAAAGCGAGGTGTCGGACAAACTGCTCAAACACGTCGTCACGCGCGTGACCGACGAAGGACTTGTCGTTGAACTCTTCGATACCGAGGATCAGGCATTGTTCGAATCAGGATCCGCGATACCAACCCGTTTTCTGAGGGCACTGGCGCTGATCATCGCCCGATCTTCGGATCTGGTGACAAATCCAATCGCTGTTGAGGGTCATGTAAGCGCATCACCGGTGGTTCAGGTGCGCAATACAGCATGGAATCTGTCGACAGCCCGTGCGCAGAAATTGCGTCAGTTGTTGCAAGACAAAGGTGTCATGGCGCAACGAATGGATCGCGTTACCGGTCACGCAGACCGGGAATTGTTTGTCGAAAACCCTATGGCCGCGCGGAACAACAGGGTCGAGGTGATCTTCCTGCGCCAGCCCTAAACGATAGAACGCATTTTACATGTTAGCGCGCTGTTAAGAGGCAGCGCGTTACCTGTTGCATCAACGACTGACGCAACAGAAGGGCGCGCCCATGACCATTTCCTCTTCGCTCAATGCCGGTGTGGCAGCGCTGAAGGCCAACGCCAACAGGCTGGCGACGATTTCCGACAATATCGCGAATTCCTCAACCTATGGGTACAAACGGGTCGAGACAGATTTTCATTCCATGGTCACGTCGGGTCAGGGCGGCAGCTATTCGGCAGGCGGTGTGCGCACGACAAGCCAGCGCATGATTGATCAGCGCGGGCCTTTGGTAACAACCAGCAATTCCACTGACCTCGCCGTGCGCGGGCGTGGGATGTTGCCTGTGCGTCCCAGTTCGCATATCGACAACAACTCGAATGAGATGCTGCTGACCACAACCGGATCTTTCCGCACCAACGAAGAAGGGTATCTGGTGACCGAATCGGGCCTTGTTCTTCTGGGATGGCGCGCGGCACCGGACGGGACCATTCCATCTGTACCGCGTGACACACCAGCCGCCCTTGAACCTATTCAACTAAGCGTCAATCAGCTGTCAGGCTCTCCTACGACGGAAATGAACCTGCGCATGAATCTGCCTGCCACCGCTACGGATGCGGGCGCGCCGGGTGATATTCAGCCCTTGTCTGTCGAGTATTTTGACAACCTCGGCAAATCCGAAAGTGTGGACATCGAACTGATCCCGACCGTTCCGGCGACGGGCAGCAGTAATGAATGGACGATGGTTCTGCGCGATTCCGCCTCTGCCGGGGCAATCATCGGAGAATACACACTGACCTTCACCGACAACCGAACCGCTGGCGGCACCCTGGCCAGTGTCACGGCGGTTTCAGGCGGCGCCTATGATCCAACGACAGGCAGCGTCATGGTCAACGTTGCCGGAGGTCCGATGGAGATCAATATCGGTATGATCGGGGACTCTGATGGCATCACCCAACTCTCCGATACATTTGCACCTGTCTCGATCACACGAGACGGTTCGGCCGTTGGCACGATGACCAGTGTGCAGGTGGATGAAAACGGGTTTGTTTACGCGTTTTATGACACTGGTGTCAGCCGTCTGATGTTCCAGATACCGCTGGCGGATGTTCCCAATCCCAATGGTCTGACGGCACTGGACAGTCAAACTTACGCGCCATCCCGGGAAAGCGGCACCTTCTTTCTTTGGAATGCAGGTGAGGGCCCGACCGGAGATCTGGTTTCCTTCGCCCGTGAAGAATCCACCACAGATGTCGCCACCGAACTCACGTCTCTGATCCAGACACAGCGCGCCTATTCCTCCAGCGCCACGGTGATTCAGACGGTGGATGAAATGCTGCAAGAAACGACAAACCTGAAACGCTGATCCAGGCTCTGACCCCAGGAAAGGAGCGGTCTCATGAACATGTCGACGGCACTCAACAATGCATTGGGCGGGCTGACAGCGGCCAGCCGAGGGGCCGCTGTGGTATCAGGAAATATCGCAAATGCGCTGACACCGGGCTATGCGCGCCGTTCCCTTGAATTGGCAACAAGCCAGATTTCCGGCAACGGCGTCCGCACGGTTGGCGTGGTACGGCATCAGGATCCGGTTCTAGCTGCCAACAGACGGTCCACTGACGCAGACCTGGCGCTGCAATCTGCGGTATCGGATTTTCACGCAGGGTTCGAACAGCTGGTGGGGTCTCCTGCAAATGGGCCGTCATTGTCCACGCGTCTGACGGACTTGGAAAACAGTTTCCTGACGGCGGCCAGCCTGCCGGATTCGATCGAGCGGCTGGATCAGGTCGCACGTTCGGCAGGTGATCTGGCCAACGCGCTGAACACAGCATCTGAAGGCGTGCGGCAGGCGCGCTCGGACGCAGATCGAAAGATCGGTGCTCAAGTGGAAAGCCTGAATCAGACTTTGAAAGATATCGAAGATCTGAACGCCAAGATTCCAGCCATCAAGAACTCTGGTGGTGACATTGGTGCCCTGCTGGACCAACGGCATGTTCTGATTGATCAGGTCAACACTCTGATTCCGGTCAATGTCGTGCCGCGTGCAAATGAACAGGTCTCGTTGTATTCGGATGGCGGATTGATCCTGTTAGAAGGCAAAGCGTCCGAGTTCACCTTTACCATCACAGGCGAAACCAAGCCGCACATGACGGTTGCAAATGGCCTTCTGTCCGGGCTGGAGATGAACGGGAATCCGGTGCGCACCAGCGGTGACACAGCCCAGATTCGTGGTGGGGCATTGATGGCCCAGTTTACCATCCGCGATGAAATTGCGGTTGAGGCTCAACTTCAACTCGACACTGTTGCTCGCGACCTGATCGAACGGTTCGAGACGCCCGGTCTGGACCCGACTGCGCAGGCAACCGATCCCGGTCTGTTCACCGATGATGGTAACCGGTTTAATCCTACAGCCTTTGTTGGGCTTGCCTCTCGGGTTTCGGTCAACGCGAATGTGAATCCCGACATGGGCGGTGACAGCTGGAAACTGCGCGCGGGTTTGGGCGCTGTCACAGCGGGTGATCCCGGACAAGCCGCTCAGCTGCGTGCCTTCGGCAATGTCCTGAAGGACGCGCGCCCAGTACCTGGCGGGCTGTTCGGCACAGGAAACATGCGGGCCGCGGAACTGACCGAAGCGCTGCTGTCCAAAGCCGGTGCAAACGCCCATGTTGCAGATCAACGCCAGACCTTCGCCAACACCGCGCAACAGCAAATGGCCCAGATTGAGGCAGAACAGGGCGTGGATACAGATCAGGAACTGCAACGCCTGATGCAGGTCGAACAGACATATGCAGCAAATGCCCGGGTCATCTCAGTCGTGGATGAACTGCTTGAAACTCTGCTGAGGTTGTGATGATGACTTTGACTTCTATCGGCGATCTGGCGCGCGGCATGACCCTGCGCACACGCGCCACGGACATAAAAACTCAGATCGAAACGCTTTCATTTGAGATGTCCACCGGACAGGTACAGGATACCTCGGGCCGGTTGGGGGGTGATTATTCACAGCTTCTCGACCTGGATCGCAGCCTGGCCCGCCTCGACGCGTTTGGAATAGCAACGTCTGAGGCAGCTCTGTTCACTGATGCCATGCAATTGAGTCTGAAAACCTTCGGAGATTCCGTTGGGGACATAACTGCATCCCTGCTGGCATTTGGAACCGCAAATCAGCCCGTGAATCATGAACAAGCGTCGGTGCAAGCGAAAAACGAACTGGACACGATGATCTCGGCATTGAACACACGCGTCGGTGGGCGCAGCCTGTTTTCCGGTACGGCCACCGATGTGTCCCCCCTTCCCTCTTCAGACGATCTTTTGGCAGCGCTGAGACCGCAATTGACCGGGCTTGTAACCGTGGCAGATGTTCGGCTGGCGGCAGACACTTGGTTCAACGATCCGGCCGGGTTTGACGCCGTGATTTATCAGGGATCGAACAACACGCTTTCACCGATGCAAGTATCGGAAAACGAAAGCGTCACGCTGCCGATCACTGCAACGGACCCGGCTTTCAAGGCCGCTCTGCGGGACGTTGCAGTAGCTGCGTTAGCTACAGACAGCACATTGGCCCTGTCCTCCGATCAGCGCACCGCGTTGTTCACACAGTTGGGTGTCGATTTGGCCAACGCGCAGGACGCAACTGTGCAACTTCGGGCCGAAGTCGGTACGGTCGAGGCTCGAATAGAAGAGGCCGCGACACGCAATTCTGCTGCCCGCACCAGCCTCGAGTTCAGCCGAAACGAACTGATTGCTGCCGACCCCTATGAAACAGCGGCCAAATTGCAAACGGTGCAGTTCCAATTGGAAAGCCTGTATTCCGTAACCGTTCGCAATGCGAACCTTTCGCTGGTGAACTTTTTAAGATGAGGGCGCTGATACTTGTTTTGATCTTCCTTCCCAGTTTGGCGTGGGCCGGAGCGATACGCCTGAAGGACCTGGTCGATTTCGACGGCGTGCGCGGCAACGATCTTGTCGGCTACGGTCTTGTCGTAGGATTGAATGGAACCGGTGATGGTTTGCGTAATGCGCCTTTCACCGAAGAGATTATGTCCAACATACTCGAACGTCTGGGCGTTAACGTAAACGGCGAGGATTTTCGCCCAAAGAACGTTGCAGCCGTTCTAGTAACCGCCAGCCTCCCACCTTTTGCCAGGGTGGGTGGCCAGATCGACGTAACGGTTTCGGCCATTGGCGATTCCAGCAGCCTGTTGGGCGGAACGCTGATTATGACCCCTCTGAACGCCGCCGACGGTCAAATCTATGCCGTTGCCCAGGGCACAATCCTGGCGGGCGGCGTTTCTGCCGAGGGTGAGGCCGCTTCGGTGGTGCGCGGGGTGCCGACATCTGGCGTCATACCATCTGGTGCACGGGTTGAACGTGAAATTGACTTTGACCTGTCGACCCTCACCCAAATGCGTCTTGCGCTGAGAGAGCCTGATTTCACCACCGCCGCGCGGATCGAATCCGCAATCAACACCGAGTTCAACAGGGCTGTGGCCATCATGCGAGATTCCGGCACGGTTGAACTTAACATTGCCGCGACGCAAGCGGTATCTACAGCCCATGCCATCGGGCGTATCGAAAACATACTGGTTGAACCTGAATCAAAGGCACGAGTCGTCGTCGATCAGCGCTCCGGTACGATTGTCATGGGGCAAGAGGTCCGCATTTCACGGGTGGCTGTTTCTCAGGGCAATCTGACTTTAACTGTTCAAGAGGCTCAGATTGCCGTTCAACCCAACCCGTTTGCAAGGGGTGAGACAGTGGTCGTGCCCCGCACCATCGCTGGCATCGAAGAGGAAGAAGGCACCGGTCTTGCCGAAATCCCCGAGGCCACAACCCTGTCCGAAGTGGTTGCAGGTTTGAATGCACTAGGCGTATCGCCTCAGGACATGATCGACATTTTGAAGACCATAAAAGCAGCGGGCGCGTTACACGCAGAGTTCATCGTCAGGTGACGGGCCGTTCACGCAATAAGGGAGTGCTGATTGCACACCCCTTGCACTCTATTTTGACTTCCAGCTGTCCAGCCAGCGCCGAAACCTGGTGCGCCGTTCTTCAATAGCGTCACCCGCCGCATACAGCCCGTCTTCCACATTTTCGATCATCGGGTCGATCCGGGCTTGCCTGAACCTGCGCCAGCGCACCCATATCGCCCAGACCACAGCGGCGAAAATCGTCAGGAAGATGATATTGAACCAAGGGATAATCCGCGCATCCGGCCCTTCCACGTGGTTGATGAAGATGGCGTTTGGAAAGATCGACAGAAACTCGTTGCGCCACCCGTAATGAGTGACGACCACCCATTTCGGATTCTCTTTCGTCGATTTGGCGTCATTGGCTTCGGTATACAGGTTGGCTGTATCGAACTTGAAATAGGGGGGCCAGCCCCAGCCGGTATCCTCGTTTCGGTAGACGATGGGTTTACCGCTGTCTCGCACGGCCTGAATGAACTGCACATCCCGGTTGGCAAGGCTTGCGGACTGGTCCTGCGGCTCGGACCAGAAAATCCGGGTCCAGTCGTTCAGATCCTGCCGCTCTTCATAGGTGTTGACGATGCGCACAATGTCATGCTGCGGCAACGAATACTGCAGGACCGCCGCTATCGTGCCCCAAAAGATGATAATGAACGCCCATTTCACATAGGCCATGCCTAATTCCTCACATGTAATTCACAATGTAGATCAGCGCGCTAATCGCCACCCACGGCACAATATAGACACCCAGGATCAGTTTACGTCGGAACGAATTGTCATACACATGCAATCCGCGTTCGACAAAGGCTTGTTTGTTGCCCGTTTTGCCTTTTTCGTCCCACCAGTCCTCAAGCTTACGCCGCCGAATGCCGCGCGAATATAAAGACAGCGCCACATAGGCAATCGTCTGGATCACCAGCAAGATCAGCAACAGGCGCAACAATCCGATCATATCAGCCTTTCCTCACCGAACCCCAGGGACCGACCCGAGCGATTATGTCATCGCTGACACGGTCATTGCCGCTCATATCCGGCTCATGCCCAAACAACGCGGCGCGGGCCCCTTGCTTGTCCACCTGATACTCGCGCGCGAGGAAGTCGGCAACATAGGCTTTCTTGCTCTCCGGCCAACCCGAATATGTCCGGTAGAACAGTTCTTTATGGCAGATGAACATCTGGCGCGGGTCCAGCGGAGCCAGTTCGGACAGCATCATGTTCACAAGATCGCGGTTCGGCGTATCCGCCGCGCGCAAGGTATAGAAATAGGCCGGATGGTCCGAGGTGATGCGTGGCCATGGCCCCCCATCGCTCGCCCAACGAAGCAATTGTGTAAGACCGTGATAGGCTTCGGGCAATCGATCCGAGTGGGTGCGCGCCAGCCGACGCATGTCACTGCGATCCAGCCCGGTCAGGTCGATATCAGCATCTGCGGCCGCATCGACGGTCAGGAAATCCATCTTCTGCTGCAAAATCGCGGCGGCATCCACGCCGCGCGCTTTGACAATTGGTTCGACCAGATCGTTGTAGTCCAGAAACTTGGCAATCTGGTTCCGCTGTGACGGGTCGAATGTGTACTTTATCGGCAGATCATCCGGCTTTTCGCCCATGCAGATCGCCGCCGGGTGATCCACATCCGGGAACAGGTAAAGCCCGCCAAAATGCGCGGTCCAGAAATTGCGCTGCTCAAATTCCGTGTGGCGCAGGCGCACCGGATTGCTGGTGACGTCGCCGGTTTCCCTGGCGGTTTCGATCATCTTGGCGATCAGCACATCATCGAACCAGGCGTCCTCTTCGGTTTTGAACTGTTCAACCATGCCGGCCAGTTGCTGTGCCTTGCGCAATGTGCCGCCCGCGGTGTCCGCCTCAATCTCGATCTTGCGCAGGTTCAGCAGGTCGCGGGGCGTCGTAAGTTTGATGACCGAGTTCACCAGTTCTCCGGCCACCGCATCGGTGGCGGTCAGGGCAAACAGCTGCGCCTCGTTCATCTCGATGAATTCGCGCAGAATATCGCGCGAGGTCGAGAATTTGACGTTCAACAGCGGCGCGCGTTTCTGTTCGGTCGTCAGTAGGATGAACTGCCGGTTGACCCCGTTGGGGTTGAGGTAGAGCTCATCCTCGAGCTCAATCCCCACCTCAGGCGAATAGCCCGAGATATCGACGTGGAAGTCCGTCAGCGCCGTGATCTTGCCCGCCAGATGCTGAAGCGCGCGGTTATACCGATCGACCAGAGCCGGGCTGGAGATGTGGACCAGATTGCCGAACATCAGGCCTTTTTCGATGAGGCGGATCATGCGTTGCTCTCATTTGCTTCTGGAGTTGCACACTCCGTGTCAAACAGTTTTCTTTTGAAATACATGAACATTACACCCGCGAAGACTAACCAAGGAAGTGCAAGCACGATTGCGCCAACAACCCACCACCACCACGCAGACAGGATTTTAAAGTCCTCTGAGGCGATAAGAAGCCATGTCAAAAATGTCATTAGCATCGGTACGATAGTCAGATTTAGTAGTAACGACCATCCTGCGATCGGCCCTATTTCAAAATCATCATAGCGACGTTTCTGCGCCTGATGATGTTCGAATTTTTTACGCGCAACGAAATAGACAACTACCAAGCCCAAAGCAGCTGGTAGAGCCAACAATAATAGCGCAAGGGGTAAGACGCTGATTTGGCTCACCCCTTTCCCTCCAGATACCGCCGCTTGGCCTCTTCCATCCGGCCCATCTCGCGGACGGCGTTCGCGATGGCGACCTCGTCGCTCTTGTCGGCATAGCGGAATTCGCTGTCGGCGTAGCGGTTGATCTCTTGGATCACCATCTCGACCGTGATCGGCTGGCGCAGGTCCTCGATCATCGCTTTCTTGGTGTCGTAGTCGCGGAACAGGAACAGGTCGGGGTTTTCCATCCATTCGTCGGGCAGTTCGAAATCCATCGCACGGACCTTGACCGCGTCGGTAATGTTCTTGATCGCACGACCGGTGAACCGCTCATCCGCCTGCTGGATCGCCTTGAGGTAGCTGCCCAGCTTGGCGATCGTGTCCATCTGGCCGATCTCACCCGAAACCCGGTCATAGACCTGCAACAAGGCGTCCTCATGCGGGCGAGAGTGGCTTTCGAAGCTGGCGGCGACGGCTTTCTTGATCTCCTGCGCGGCATAGGCGTCGTGTTCGCCCAGCGGGATGTCGTGGTTGCGGCCCATCAGCAGGTGCAGGATGTCGATGTAATCCTCGCGCGTCTGTGGCCCGTCCACCAGAAACCGCGCGCCTGCCCGCTGGCGCAGGGCGTCGTCCACATTCTCGGGGTAGTTCGAAAACATGCCAAACGTGCAATTTCCGCGCACGACGGTGTTGGCACCCGCAAAGCTCTCCATCAGCACAGCGGTGATTTCCAGCTGGCCCGCGCTGGACTGCCGGTCGCCACGTTTGCCAGCCAGTTGGTCGATATCGTCGATGGTGCCGAAACCGATAACCGCAGGGTCGATGATCGTGTTGATAAACGCCTTCGCGTTCTGGCCGGATTTGCCCTGATAACTGTCGATATTGTCTGTGCTCAGGTTCTGATAGCGGAACGGATAGCCCGCGTTCTGGCAATACTCATTGATCAGCCCCGCCATCATCTGGATCAGGGTGGTCTTGCCAGTGCCCGGTTTGCCGTCGCCCATGAAGGTAAAGATGAACCCGCCAAGCTCGGCAAAGGGGTTCAGGCGACGGTCGAAGTCATAGGCCATCAGCATCTTGGCCAGCTTCATCGCCTGATATTTGGCGATATGGTTGCCCACCACTTCGTTCGGTTTCTTGAACGTCATGGTCAGTGTGGTGGATTTGGCTTTGGACGCTGGCTCAAAACCCCGGATCGTCAGATCATCGGCCTCGATATGCCAGGCGGCGTTCTGGAACGGGGCCAGATGACCCGCGGATTGGGCGCGCAGGGCGACTTTTTCCATCAACTGCTCGGCATAGGCACTTGTGGCGGCGATCAGGTGGGCATCGTCAGGGGCATGTTTGGCCAGCATCTGGTCCAGCTCCCACAATGCGCCGTGCAGGGCGAGTTGGCCATTGTCGGTCAAAACCTCTTCGATCTCGCCCAGATCAACCGTGGTTTCGCCCAGATGCGAGGACATCAGATAGGCCAGCGCATTGCCGAACGTGTGCAAGGTGATCAAAGCCTCAGCCGTCAGCAGCTCCGAAAACTCGGTCTTACGTGCAACAGGGAGGTCTCCGGCCAGATTGGCACGTTTGAGATCGGCCAGAGGGGTCTGTTCCGCGTAAGCCTCAGCGATCGCCAGAGCAATCGATATCGCGCGACGAATGGCTTGCTGTGTCGTGGCCTGCGGCGGAGACACCAGCGTATCCCCATCGTCCGACGCCTCGATCCGTTCAACCAGATGCACCCCATCCGCCCGCACCGTACGTCGCGTGACCAGCCCCGGCGTCGTGGACCGGAACCGTCGCCCTGTTGAAACCCCCGGAGACCGCTCAACAGCCGCTTCCACCGTCTTGCCGATCCTCGGCGCATGTTCAAATCCGTTAAGCAAGGCGGTCGCTGCCGGATAGTGTTTGCGAATGTCGTCTTCGCGCAATTCCATTTGATCTGACATCAAACTCATATCTTGAACCGCTCTCGCTTCATCTTTTCAAAAATACTCTCGCCGAAGGCGAAACTAATAGCGCAATACCTGCCCCGCTTTGCTAACGACGAATTTGCGCACATCGGCAAAACCCGGCGGGTTGCGCTCGGCCAGCACCTGAAACGGCCGTTGGGGCAAGATGATCGACCGTTGCGTGCGCGTGGCCCCCGTCTCGGCCCCCTGCCCACCAAAGGGGTCCAACGCGAAGATCTCGCGCTCGACGGTGGAAAACCATCCCGCGCGTTCTTCAATTACCTCTTCGCTTTCCAACTCCTCGGTGGTCCATGCCAACGCCCAATCTTGACCTTCGGGTGCCTGTGCGTCCTCCAGCACCTGCCGCAAAGGACCCGATTGCTCGGTGTAGGCCGAGGAATACATTGGCCCCACATGAATGCGGCGTAGGTGTTTGGGGTGCAGGTCGTCGAAATCCTGATCAAAGCCTTTGGCGATGGTCACCAGTTTCAACCCGCCCAACGACTGCGCCATCAGATGCGCCTGCACCTCGGGCCAGCGGCGCTGGTCCTTGGGCAGGGCGGTTTTGCCACTGTCCTCCAACTGCATCAGGTAAATGACCGGCAGGTTGATCTGGCTGTCATAGACGGCCCAGTGGATCATAAACTTGCGCCGTTCGCCGTCATTCCCGATCCAGTGACATTCGGGATCGTTGCGGGCCCAGAACAGCTGACCTTTCAGCAATTCCTCGTAAAAGAGCCTTTGCGACAGCGCAAATTGCAGCTTGGTGGGGATTTCCTGATCGCCGATGATCGTCCGAACCATATCTGTTTTCAGGTCATCTTCTGACGGCATATTCGCCAGATGCACCTGCGCCTGCTGCGCGTCATTGGCCATGGTCAGCAATTCCGCCGCCACCGGAAACCCGCTGTCGCGCTTGTCCATTGCGAGGCTGCCAAAGAACCGCCCGGTATCGCGCCCGACCAGCAGATATTTCATGCTGAGCGCCCGGAACGTGTAGAGCAACCCCGAGAGGTAGCGCGACACGATCCGCACCTCTTGCTTACTGATCGCGCCCTCCGCCTCCATCGTCGCGGCCACGCGCAGGAGATGGATGGTGATCACCTCGAATTTGCGGAAATAGCGGCGCGAGGCGAAGGTGTCGGTCAGGCCGACATGGTCTTGGGTGGGGTTAGTCATTTTTTCTTTTTCTAAGACTCGTGAAGCCCACATAGTAAAGATGGGCTTGAGAAAAGGCCGACCCGAGTTTCCCAAGACCTTTCACGCAAAGCGCTAAAAGCCAGATGTTAACCAGCCAGTACTGCACGCACAAATAGGCGAAACCAACAGTCCATAGAGCCGCCAATAGAAACCAAAGAACTAGGATTGGTCCCTCAGACGAGAATACAGAATTCTCTATGGCCAAGTATGCCAAACAAAGTGACAAGGCCATGGCCAGCGATACGCTTACAAATCTGACTAGAGGGCTGTTGAGCATTACCCACCATACAAATTCTTATCATGCTTCTCGACAATCGACGCGAACCTGCGGGCAAAGCGTTCATCTGCCTTGGCCTTTTTCTCCAGCACGTCGCGGGCGAAGACCATGTGGTCCTCATGCGCCTCAAGCATGTCGGCCATTTTCTGATTGGTCGCAGTGCCAATGGCGGCCATCGCCGTCTGTGCCTCTTGGTCGGTCTGCACGCCGATCTCGTTGATGCGGTGGGCCACGTCCTGCTGCTGCGCGGTTTTCAGCGATTTGGTCAGGGCGTCATACAGCACCACGCGCTGCTGCGTGTCTGTTTGCAGCTTGTTGATCAGCACCATCTGCGTCGCCGCCTGGTTCTGCAGTGAATCGACCCAGGTCTTGCCTTTTTCGATATAGCGCTCCAGCGTCTGAGACTTGGCCAGCTTGACCTGTTCTTCCTGAACCTTGGCGTTGTATTGCTTGTTCAGCTCGGCCAATTCAGTCTCTAATTGGGTGCGCGCGGCGGCATCCTGTTCGACGCTGATTTTGTTTTCCAGCGTGATGATCGTCGGGTCCATGCCCTGAATCTCAGTACGCAACGCCTCAAGCTCGGCGACCGTTGCTTCGCGGTCGTCCAGCGTTACCGTCAAGTTGTCCTCAACCTTGACACGCTGCTCTTCCAGTACGGACAGCTGCCCCTGCAACAATTGCACGATCACATCCGATTTAGCGATCAGGTCCTGCAACTTGTCGTCGATATTGGCGGTGCGCATGCGCTCCTGCCGCATCGACTCGGATTTACCTTTCGAGAAGATGCCGACAAACGACTCCCACCCGGTTTTCGAACGCATCTCGTCGAAATCCTTGGAAAACGCGTTGGTGACGTCATCCAGACCCATGATCAGCTCGGCGATATTGGCGTTCATCACCTCGGTATGGGCATGCACATCCTCAAGCGTGGCATTTTCAATGTCGATATCCGCCTCGGCGGTGCCAATCTTGGCCCGCGCAGCCTCAATCCGCGAGGTCAGCCCTTCGATCTGCGACTGGCTTTCGCGCACTTTTGCCTGAGTTTCTTCTATCAGGGCTTCGAATTGCTGGTTCGACATCTCTGGTGTCCCTTTTTTGTTTGTTTAACCAATAAGATAGGGAATGTTACGTTGATTTACATCCCCTTGCGCCAATATTTCCACCAGACTTTTGCAAACTCGCGATGAAAAAGATAGGCGGCTGATCGCACACAGACGCGGACCGGTATAGGAAAATCACACACAATTCACCGAAATCCGGATTGATTTTGAGGGCGAAGTAGCCATAGACAGGCTCGAACCCAGCTGATTGGGTGCGCGCAAACAAAATTCCTGCCGGAGACTGGCCCATGCTGGACGCAACCACAGACCTGAAGTCAATTTTGAAAAACCCCGACCTTTTGGCGACCAAGGCCTATATCGGCGGCCAGTGGGTTGATGGGGACAATGGTACTTTTGAAGTGACCAACCCCGCCCGCGGCGACGTGGTGGCCGAGGTGGCCGATGTCAGCCGGGCTCAGGTGGCAGGCGCGATTGCACAGGCTGAGGCCGCACAAAAAGAGTGGGCCAAACTGACCGGCAAGGAACGCGCGGTGATCCTGCGCCGCTGGTTCGATCTGATGATGGAAAACGCCGAGGATCTGGGCAAAATCCTGACTGCCGAACAAGGCAAACCACTTGCCGAGGCGATTGGTGAGGTTGGGTACGGTGCGTCCTTCATCGAATTTTTCGGCGAAGAGGCCAAACGCGTCTACGGCGAGATGATCCCGGGCCATCAGCGTGACAAGCGGATCATGGTGCTGAAACAGCCCATCGGAGTTGCTGCTTCGATCACACCATGGAACTTCCCCAACGCAATGATCACCCGCAAGGCCGGGCCTGCTCTTGCTGCGGGTTGCGCCTTTGTTGCGCGCCCCGCGAAGGAAACGCCTCTGTCTGCGCTGGTTCTGGCCGTATTGGCGGAAAGGGCCGGCATTCCGGCTGGCGTGTTCAACGTCGTGCCCTCGTCACGCGCCAGCGAGATCGGCAAGGAATTCTGCGAAAACCCCGGTGTGCGTAAACTGACCTTCACCGGTTCGACCGAAGTGGGCCGCATTCTGCTGAAACAGGCTGCGGATCAGGTGATGAAATGCTCGATGGAATTGGGCGGCAACGCGCCTTTCATCGTGTTTGACGACGCCGATCTGGATGCGGCTGTCGAAGGCGCGATGATGTGCAAGTTCCGCAACAACGGTCAGACCTGCGTCTGCGCAAACCGTATCTATGTGCAGGCCGGTGTCTACGATGCCTTTGCCGCCAAGCTGAAAGCCGCTGTTGAGGCGCTGAAAGTTGGCGACGGCCTGACAGACGGAACCACAACTGGCCCGCTGATCAACGCTGAAGCTGTTGCCAAAGTTGAAGAGCATATCAAGGACGTGACTGACAAGGGCGGTGCTGTTCTGACCGGCGGCCTGCCCCACGATCTGGGCGGCACGTTCTTCCAACCGACCATCGTAACCGGTGTGACCCAGGATATGATGGTGGCACAGGACGAAACCTTTGGTCCGCTGGCGCCTCTGTTCAAATTCGAGGATGAGGATGACGTCATCGCCATGGCGAATGACACGATCTTTGGTCTGGCCTCGTATTTCTATGCCAAGGATCTCAGCCGCGTCTACAAAGTGGCCGAAGCTCTGGAATATGGCATCGTCGGTGTGAACACCGGTATCATTTCGACCGAGCTGGGTCCGTTTGGTGGCGTCAAGCAATCCGGTCTGGGCCGCGAAGGCAGCCATCACGGCATGGAGGACTATCTGGAAATGAAGTACGTCTGCCTGTCGGTTTGATCCTATAAGGCCCCGGTGCAAAGCGCCGGGGCTGTTCGGTTTGTCATAAAACTGCAAACAAACCGTCACATCCCTGCAATGACCCGGGTTCATCCCCCTCTTATCCAACTGAGAGGGGATACTTACCGATGTCATTGCGTTATGCCTGCCTGACATCTGCCCTTGCCCTGACTGCCGGTCAGGCCGTGGCAGAGATGAATTTCAACCGTATTGCGTCATTTCCGGTCGTCAAGAACATGGCCGAGGGAGCGGATACAACCCGTGAGACCTCGCCCGAGATCATCGCGGCCACCGCTGACGGCATGACGCTGGTCTATACCGACAGCCCGCTGGGCGTGATCGGCATGGTCGATATCACCGACCCCGCTAACCCGGCCCCGATGGGTGCGATGGAAGTGGGAGGTGAGCCGACATCTGTGGGCATCGTTGGGGCAACGGCCTTTGTTGGCGTGAACACGTCGGAAAGCTATACCGCCCCGTCCGGCAAACTGATCTCGGTCGATATCGCGGGCAAATCGGAAACCGGTGCCTGTGATCTGGGCGGTCAGCCCGACAGCGTCGCCATCGCCCCCGATGGCAGCTTTGTCGCCGTCGCCATTGAAAACGAACGCGACGAAGACCTGAATGACGGCATCATCCCGCAGCTGCCTGCCGGATCGCTTGCACTCGTGCCGCTGAAAGACGGCGCGCTGGATTGCGCGGGCATGAAAATGGCCGTGCTGACCGGCTTGGCGGAGGTCGCGACAACCGACCCTGAACCCGAGTTCGTTGACATCAACGCTCTGGGTGAGACCGTCGTCACATTGCAGGAAAACAACCACATCGCGGTGGTCGATAAGGACGGCAACGTGGTCAACCATTTCTCGGCAGGCGCGGTTGACCTGGAAGGCGTTGATGCCACTGATGAGCGCGGCGCGCTGATCTTTACCGAAAACCAGCCGGGCCGCCTGCGCGAACCAGACGCAGTGAAGTGGATTGACGACAATCATTTCGCAACCGCCAACGAAGGCGACTATAAGGGCGGGTCGCGTGGTTGGACCATCTTCCACAAAGACGGCACCGTTGTTTACGAGAACGGCACCGATTTTGAGAAGGCCATCATCCAGATCGGCCACTACCCCGACAAACGCTCGGACGCCAAAGGTGTTGAGCCGGAAAGCGTGACCGCAGCCACATTCGGTGGTACGCCGATGATCTTCGTCGGGGCCGAGCGCGCCTCGGTCGTCGGTGTTTATGACGCCACCGATCCAGCCAACCCCGTGCTGAAACAGCTGCTGCCCTCGGGCGTTGGCCCGGAAGGCTACGTTGCGATCCCCGAACGCAACTTGCTGATCTCGGCCAACGAAAAGGACCTGATCGAAGATGGCGGCCCACGCGCGCATGTTTCGATTTTCGAGTATCAGGACGCCCCGGCCAACTATCCGCATCTGACCTCGGAAGGTGCGGATGAACTGATCGGATGGGGTGCTCTGTCTGGTCTGGTCGCGGATGAGGACGGCATGATCTATGCAGTCAATGACAGCTTTTATGGCTTTCAGCCGTCGATCTTCAAGATTGACCCCAGCCAAAGCCCGGCCCGCATCGTGGATGTGATCCGCATTCACCGTCAGGATGGCAACCCGGCACAGAAGCTGGACCTTGAGGGCATCACACTGGACGGCAATGGTGGTTTCTACGTCGCCTCCGAAGGCCGCACTGACCGCGTCATTCCACACGCGATCTATCACGTTTCAGCTGATGGTCTGATCAAGGACCGCAAGGGCGAGATCGGCCTGCCGCCGGAACTGATGGCTGTTGAAAAACGTTTTGGTTTTGAGGGTATTACCAAGGTTGGTGACACCCTGTGGATGGCAGTGCAGCGCGAATGGAAAGACGACCCAGAGAACCACGTGAAGCTGGTCGCCTACAATCTGGACACCAAAGAATGGGGCGCAGTTCACTATCCCAAAGCTGATCCCGAAAAAGGCTGGGTCGGCCTGTCGGAAATCGTGGCCTTTGGTGATCATGTCTATGTTATCGAGCGCGACAACCAGCACGACCACCGCGCTGTGACCAAAAAGATCTACCGCATCCCGCTGTCCGAGATGACCCCGGCCCCGCTGGGTGGAGACCTGCCCGTGGTCAGCAAGCAAGAGGTCCGCGACCTGCTGCCCGACCTGACCTCGACCGGTGGATACGTTCTGGACAAGATCGAAGGTTTGGCCATCCTGCCCTCGGGCGAGGCGTTTGCAATGACCGACAATGACGGCGTCGACGATGCCTCGGGCGAAACGATGTTCTGGTCAATCGGGTCAGTCACGGCTGGGAACTAAGCTTTAAGATTGAAAGCCTGCCCCGCAATTCAACGTGCGGGGCAGGCTTTTCTTCGCGGTTTAGTTTAATGAACATTACCCTGCGAAACGCATAAGTATATAAGTATTGACACAAACAAATGGCACAGCGTTTTCTACCTGCACTTTTTTTAGAAAGGGGGAAGTTATGAAACTGATTAATATTGTTGTGCCAACTGTCTTGCTAGGTATCAGTGCTTGTACGGACACCAGTGGTGAGGATCCGCTTATTGCAGCTCTTTCCGGAAAAACGATATCGAACGGCGGCACAGTTATTGATGTCTTGGAAGACGGTACATTTACGGGCACAAGCAAGAATGGCAATTCATTTAGCGGAACGTGGGAGATCATTGGCGGTCAATGGTGTCGTGCGCTTAACCCGCCATCGCCTTTGGCTGACGCGGGTCAAGTTTGCCAGGAAACAGTTCTTGGCGAAGAAAGTGTGACCATTACCGGAGCGAACGGGCCACTCGTTTGGGTGATTGAATAAGCTTTATCTTGCTTCTTTTTGAGTGGGCTGAGCCATAGTCTGGCACTTTCCACCAACCAAGGCCGTATTTTTTCCTCAGATAACGACCTGATCGGTTGCAAGCCCTCCAGTCAGGATCTGTCTGGTCTGGATAAAACAACGCCCCGCGTCTGGAGGAACGCGGGGCGTGTGTTGCGACAGTCTGGGAGGAGGCGACTGTCGCAGAGCTTTCAGGCGCGTTAGTTCACGGCCTTGGCGTCAACCACATCTTTCTCAATGGCTTTAGCAGATGTGATCTCGATCCGGCGCGGTTTCAGGGCCTCGGGCACCTCGCGCTTCAGGTCGATGTTCAGCATGCCGTTTTCATGGCTGGCACCCGTGACGCGAACATGATCGGCCAGCGCAAAACGGCGCTCGAACGCACGGGTGGCAATGCCACGGTGCAGATAGCTGCGGTCTTTGTCGTCGGCAGCTTTCTTACCCGCCACGACAAGCGAGTTTTCTTTCACTTCGACGGACAGGTCTGCTTCGGAAAAACCGGCGACGGCCACGGAAATGCGATAGGTGTCAGCATCGGTTTTTTCGATGTTGTATGGGGGGTAGCTGGGCTGAGCCACATCGTTGGTCAGAACGCGATCCATCATGTCGGCGATCTGGTCAAAACCAATGGTGGCGCGGTGCAGCGGTGCAAAATCAAATGTACGCATGTGTCGTATCCTCATCTTCGAGCGATTTGCGATTTGTGCCCTCCAACTGGACGGGCAACGGTTGATACCGGACCCCGTTGTGGCGATCCGATACACTTCACATGGGTAGCGATTTGACCGAGTTCAACCCCCGCCGGAACTGATGAATTTCGCACCGGATCCGGACTTACCAGACCCCACCTGCAGACGCCGGATCGACGCTTTTGGCTGCGGTGCGTCGCGCCGCATGATCGCCTTAAGCTCAGCGACGATTCCGTCAAGTTCCATGCCAAAACCGATCTTCTGGCTGCCATTTGTACCAACCGCCGAAACAACGGACAGAATCTGCCAACGCGACCCGTTCTTTGCCAAGATAGCAGACCCCGACGACCCGAAGGTAATGTCACAATCAAACAGGATCAGACCTTGCTGACGATCAATGATCCGGCACGAACGTTCCCGCGTGATCGCCTCGGACCGCCCGCGGCCATAAGAGGCAATGCTGACCTCACTTCCCAGAACACGCCCGCTGTGCAGTGCAAAGGGGTCTGCGACAGCATAGGGAATAGGCTCATCAAGGCGCAACAACGCGACGTCAGTCCGAACGCTATCGTGGGAAAGCGGCGGTTCAGAGCCATAGCTGGGATGAATAGCGACTTGCGTAATCCGACTCTCGGCCAGGGCGTTACCATTGCTGAGACCTGCGCGAAACGTGATGTCCTCCGGGTCAAATGCCTTTCCGGTGCGCCGATCTACAACGCAATGCGCTGCGGTCAGAACCATATCCTGCGCGATCAGCGTACCCGTGCAAAATGACCTGTCTCCCATGTCCAGTCGACCTATCGCCTCCCAGCCGTAAAGATCGTCCCGGTCCGTCAACTTGCGCTTGTTCGCTTGCGCGAAGGACGCTGTCCCAAGCACGCTCAGACCCAAAATGAGGCACAGTAAAACTCTGATCATGGCCGAATAAACCTTGCGCCAATGTTCTTACCCGTCCCGGATCCCGGCGTTGAAAGCCCAAATCCACGCCCGGCAGACAGCTCATTGCGCAGCAATTGCAGCGAGTGTTCAACCGCTGTTCCAATTGCCACATTCTGCCCGTCCAGACTGGCCTTGGCCGCGACAACCGACACGATCTGAGGGCGCGAGCCCTCAAAGGAAAAGACCGGTGCCCCGGACGAGCCAAAATCAACGTCGCAGGACATGACCATGACACCCTGCTGCCGGTTCATCACGGAACAGACCTGTTGCAGCGACGGGGCCTCGGACCGGTCATGCGCATAAGACACCACGCCAACTTCTGCGCCACGGCGCGGCTGATCCCCCGATTCAAATGGAACAACGGCTGTGTTTCGGATCGGCTGCCACAGCTCGATCAAGGCCACATCCACACTCACCCGGTCGGGTGTCGAATCCGCACCATATTGATAGTCCGGGTGGATCACAGCCTGCCGCGCGGTCCGATAGGCCAGAGCGCGCCCCAAACGCCACCCGGCCAGGAACTCAATGTCCGACGGGTTGATCCGTTGCCCGGAAACCTTATCAAACAGACAATGCGCTGCGGTCAGCACCAAGGTTGGCGACACCAGCGTCCCGGTGCAAAACCCTCTGCCAGCAATGTCCAGCCGTCCCACGGCCATCCACTCGCGCCCGGAATCCGAGGTGTCCAGGCTTTCCAGCCCGGTATCCTGTGCTGTGGCCGCCATAGGCAAGACACAGAGCACAATCGCCTTGATCCAGTTGCGCACGCGGTTCTCCGGGACTCACTCTGACCTATTTGTCCTACGGGTCGCGTTGGGCGAAAATAGGGCAATCAAAAGCGGCCAGAAAATCCGGGTCAACTGATGCGGGTCGGCATCATGCGCTTTACTTCAGGATCGGTACGGCATCTCCTTGCTGTTTCAAACAACGCGGCTTTGGGCCGCCAGTCGCCCAATCCAGCAATTCGACGGTGTGAACGACTGGCAATTGAGTACCCGACCCGATCTGCATCATGCATCCGATGTTTCCGGCGGCGATCAGGTCCGGCTTCTTCGCCTCCAGCGTTTTGACCTTGCGCTGTTTCAACTGGCCCGAAATCTCAGGCTGCATCAGGTTGTAGGTGCCCGCGCTGCCACAGCATAAATGGCTGTCAGCAGGCTCAACAACTGTGAAACCGGCCCGTTTCAGCAAGTCCTTGGGATAGGTCTTGATCTTTTGTCCGTGCTGCAATGAACAGGCTGCGTGATAGGCAACAGTAAGGTCCTGGTCACGCCCTTCAGGCAGGTCCAGTTGCATGACCAACTCACTGATATCCATGGCAATATCCGAGACACGCGCCGCGTCCTTGGCCAGAGGGTCATTGCGGAACATATGCCCATAATCTTTCACCGTCGTCCCACAGCCAGACGTGTTGATGACGATGGCATCCAAACCGTCTCCATCCATTTCACGCGTCCAGGCCTTGATGTTGGCCCTGGCAGCCGCGTGGCTTTCACGACTTTTGCCCATATGGTGCGTCAAAGCTCCGCAACATCCGGCCCCTTCGGCCACCACAACCTCGCACCCCAAACGCGTCAGCAACCGGATCGTTGCATCGTTGATGTCCGTGTTCAGAGCCTTTTGCGCGCAGCCGGTCATCAGCGCGACGCGCTTTCTTCGGTCTCCCTTGGGTGCAAAGCTTTGCGGGTCATCGTTACGACTGACCGGCGGGATGTACTTTGGGGCCATATCCAGCATCGCCCGCAACCGGGCATCAGGCATCAGAAACCGAAACGGACGGCCCAACTTTGCTCCGATCAGGGCCCATCGGAATCGCATCGGATAGGGCAGAATCTGCGCAAGAGCCCAACGCAGGACACGATCCGTCAGGGGGCGTTTGTAGTTCGCCTCAATATACTCGCGCGCGTGATCAACCAGATGCATGTAATGCACGCCCGACGGGCAGGTGGTCATACAGGCCAGACAGGACAGGCAGCGATCAATATGCTTGACCGTCTTTTCATCCGGTACACGTTCGTTTTCCAGCATGTCCTTGATCAGGTAGATACGGCCGCGCGGGCTGTCCAATTCATCCCCCAACACCTGATAGGTGGGACAGGTCGCAGTGCAAAACCCACAATGCACACAGCTGCGCAGAATCTCATTCGAGCGCTGGATCGCCGGGTCTTCCAGCTGTTTTTCCGTGAATGATGTTTGCATTGCCCTACCCCATGAGCCCCGGATTGAATACGGATCGAGGGTCAAACCTTGCCTGTATCCCGTGTGTTAGAGCCAATACAGCAGCATTCTCCGGCTGAAACCGCCCCAGCATTTGCATCTCGTCCGGGTTTGCACGCACCAGGGTCGAATGCCCCTGAACATCGCTTAGTTCAGATCGCAGATCCTTACCTTCGGGCGCCAAAGTCCAGATCAGACCCCCACCCCAATCCACGACCCTGTTCGGGTTATCGTCACCGACCACACGTATCATGTCAGTCGGTTTGACAGAGGTTTTCCAGACATTGCCCGGTTTGTCGGCAAAAGGCTCGATATCACGCACTTCGCGCCAAATGGCGGTGTTTTCGGCCGCATCAGTGACAACCTGATCCGGCTTCGATTCCGCAAAAAGCTCCAGCAATCTGCCAACGCGGTACTCGACCGACTGTTCAAACCCTTCAATCCGCAGCACCGTCCGGGACGGCTTGCCGCCGCCCTCGGGCAACCGTGCCGCTCCGTTGACTTCGAATGGCGAGCCTAACGCGTCACAAAACAGTTTGGACGTCGCGACCCATCCGCAATCTTCCCAAAAAAGCGTCGCAACGGCCTCGGGCTTGGGCAGCACTTTCAATGAAACCTCGGTCAATACACCTAAGGTGCCCCAGGACCCGGCCATCAACTTGACCAAATCATACCCGGTGACATTCTTCATCACCCGTCCGCCATTCTTGACCACCTGCCCTTGCCCATCGACAAATCGAACGCCCAACAGAAAATCCCGGCACGCCCCGGCCTGAATCCTGCGCGGCCCTGAAACATTTGCTGCCACAACACCGCCGATGGTCGGCTCACCCGATGTTCCCAGCACTCTGCGATGATCCATCGGCTCAAAGGCCAACTGCTGCCCTTCCGCATCCAGTGCAGCTTCGACCACGGCCAGCGGAGTGCCCGCCTTGGCGACAAGTGTCAGGGCTCCGGGCTCATAAAGAGTGATGCCGCTCAAGCCAGAAACGTTCAGTTCAGTGTCCGGGCCGGTCACACCGCGTGTGGCACCCCCAGCCAGGCGTACCGGCCCGGTCAGCCCGGCCACCATTTCCGCCAAATCGGCTTCCGTCTCTGGTCTCATTTGCTTCATCTTTTCAAAAATACTCCGGGGAAATCGCGCCTGCGCGATTGGGGCAGAACCCCTATTCCGCCGCCAAGCGCCGCATCTCGGACACCTGAAGCGGGAAAACCTTCGCGGGGTTCAGCAGCCATTGGGGATCGAACACATCCTTGACCGCCATCTGCGCCTCAAGATCGGCGGGCGCATATTGATGGGTCATCAGATCCCGTTTTTCGATGCCGACACCATGTTCGCCAGTCAGGCACCCCCCAACATCCACGCACAGCTTCAGGATCTCAGCCCCAAACGCCTCACATTTCTCCAAATCTCCGGGTTTGTTCGCGTCAAACAGGATCAGCGGATGCATATTGCCGTCACCGGCGTGAAACACGTTCCCCACCGGCAGTCCAAATTCTTCGCTCAACTCGCCAATGCGCCGCAAGACTTCAGGCAGAGAGGATACCGGGATGGTCCCATCCAGGCACATGTAGTCGTTCATCTGACCCATCGCTCCGAAAGCCGATTTGCGACCCAGCCAGATTTTTGCGCTTTCTTCGGCAGATTGGCTTTCGCGCAGTTCAACAGGATTGTGGCGCTTTGCGATTTCAACAATCTTAGAAAGCTGATGATCAATCTCGGCCTCTGACCCTTCTACTTCGACAATCAGCAATGCGTGGCAATCGGGGTATCCGGCATGGGCAAAGTTCTCGCAGGCTTTGATGCACAAGGTGTCCATGAACTCGATCGCGACCGGCAAAATGCCCGATTTGATAATGTCAGAGACACATTGGCCCGCGACCTCATTGTCGTCGAACCCCATCAGAACCGGTCGCGCCCCTTCTGGTTTGCGCAAAATGCGCAGCGTGGCCTCGGTCACGACTCCCAACTGCCCTTCGGACCCGCAAATGACACCCAACAAGTCCAGACCGGGGGCATCCAGATGCGCGCCGCCGATTTCCACAACGCTGCCGTCCATCATCACCATGGTCACACCCAGCAGGTTGTTCGTGGTCACACCGTATTTCAGACAATGCGCGCCACCCGAGTTCATCGCGATGTTTCCAGCAATGGCACAGGCCAGCTGTGAGGACGGGTCGGGGGCATAGAAGAAATTCTCTTCCTCGACCGCGCCGGTCACGCTCAGATTGGTCCGCCCGGTCTGCACCTTTATGAAACGGTTGTCATAATCGACCTCCAGCACCTCATTCATCCGGGCCACGCCCAGAATGACGCAATCCGCTGTGGGCAAGGCACCACCCGCGAGCGAGGTTCCCGCGCCGCGGGGCACGACTGGCACCCCTTCTTCATGGCAGATTCGCAGAACATCCGAGACTTCTTGTGTGCTGGAGGGCAACACGGCCAGCATCGGAGGGCATTTATACGCTGTCAGCGCATCGCACTCGTAGGCTCGGGTCTCGACCGGATCCTCGATGATGGCACCCTCGGGCAAGACACGCGACAGGCGCGCAACAAGCTCTGACTTTCGGTTCAGAACCTGCGGGCTTGGCTTTGGCATTTCCATGGCGGGCGCCTCCTTTTGGTAAAATAATATTACCAATTTCACGATCTGGCAAGTTCTTCCGTTCGGTTTTAGTGTTACGCCCATGACCTGGATCGAACGTGCCGCATTGTTTGCCCCTTTGGATTACACCGCCCTCGCCGTGCTGCTGGGTGCATGGCTGTGGATCGGGTGGAAGATCGAACACCCGTCGCCACAAAGGCGATCCGTTTCGCAAATGATGGACAATTATCGCCGCGACTGGATGCGCGAGATGGTGACGCGCCAGCCGCGCATGTTTGATGCGCAGGTTGTGGCCGCAATGCGGCAGGGCAGCACGTTCTTTGCATCCACTACGATGATTGCCATCGGCGGCGGGCTGGCATTGCTGGGCAACACCGAGCGGTTGGCAGGTGTGGCCAGTGACCTCGCCATTGGCAGTGCGCCTGCCATGGTTTGGGAGATCAAGATACTTGTCGTCGTTCTTCTGCTGGCCAACGCATTTCTGAAATATGTCTGGGCGCATCGCCTGTTTGGCTATTGCGCCGTGTTGATGGCCTCGGTCCCGAACGACCCCGAAGACCCGCAGGCGTACCCGCGCGCCGCCCAATCGGCCGAGATTTGCGTCACAGCCGCCCGCAGCTTCAACCGTGGCCTGCGCGCGACCTATTTTGCGCTGGCCTCACTGGCATGGTTCCTCGGGCCAATCGCTTTGATGCTGAGCACCGTGATCACGTTCGGGGTCCTGTATCGGCGCGAGTTTGCTTCGCAGTCCCGAACAATCCTGATATCCCAAACCCCTTACACAGAGACGTGATCCCAATGCGCCGGGATAACCCGTACATTCGCGCCATGCGATATGTGATTCTCAGCGCCTTTTTGGCCGGCCCCGCCCTTGCTGACCCACCAACGATCGAGGAGGTCTCGGCCCGACAAAGCGGCGATACATGGCGTTTCGACGTGACGATCCGACATCCCGATACCGGGTGGGATGACTACGCGGATGGCTGGCGTGTTTTGGACATGAATGGAAATGAGCTGGGGATTCGTGTCCTGCATCACCCACATGTGGATGAGCAGCCGTTTACCCGCTCGCTCAGTGGCGTGGAGATACCCGAAGGCACCACGCAGGTCCAAATTCAGGCGCGTGATAATATTGGTGGCTGGACCGAAGAGACTATAGTGATCGACCTGAACTGAGGGTCAAAACACCCCAAGGGCCAAGCCTGCCGCCATCGCTGCTCCGATCTCGCGACATTTTTCAAGCTGATCTTCGGGAATGAGTTTTTCGGCAAGAATCGCCTCGGGCGTTTGTGCATGAGTGCAAAGGATCAAAGGTGGCTGAACCTCTTTCAACCGCCAGCCGGTTGCAATTCGTGCGGTTTGGCGGGCGGCGTTCTCTCCGTCGGACCCGGCACAAACCATTTGCGCATAAGGTCGACCTTCGATCTTTCCCAGCACCGGATAGTAGCTGCGGTCGAAAAACTCCTTCATCTGACCCGAAATTGCCGCCAGATTCTCGGGCGCGCAGAAGATATAGCCATCGGCGGCCAGCAAATCCTCAGGTCCCGCCTGATCCGCGAATTTCAGAACAACGTCTGCCTCTTCTCGCCCGGCCGCAGCCGCCGCTTCGGCCATTTGCCGGGCTCCGCCGGTTCGCGAATGGTAAACGATCAGAAGCTGCGCCATGTCAGACCCGGTGGTAAGGGCCGCCCGACAGAATGGTCGCGGCCCGATAGAGTTGCTCGGCCAACATCACACGGACCAGCATATGGGGCCAGACCATCGACCCGAATGAGATGGAAAAATCCGCCTCGGCCCGCAGATTAGGGTCTATTCCGTCTGCTCCGCCAATGATCAGCGCCAGATCCTGCCGCCCGGCATCACGCCAGCCGCCCAGTTTCCTGGCAAAATCAGGTGAGGACATGACCCGTCCCCGCTCATCCAAGGTACAGATCACCGCGCCTTTAGGCAGCGCCTTGCGCAGCAGGACGGCCTCGGCCCCCATGCCTGCATTTTTCTTGTCTTCAACCTCGATCACACGCGCGGGGCCAAGGCCCAGCGCACGGCCGGTTCGGTCAAATCGGGTCAGGTAGTCGTCAAGCAGGGACTTCTCCGGTCCGGCACGCAATCGCCCGACCGCAACTATGCTGATACGCATATCTCTCTCGCCTCTGGCCCCTCAATGCGGGCCAGGATGGCGCCTCAGTTCGCCGAGGCGCTGCCGCCCTGAGGCAGCCACATCTTTTCCAGCTGATAGAATTCACGCACTTCGGGGCGGAAGATATGGACGATCACGTCGCCCGTATCGATCAACACCCAGTCGCCGGCATCCTTGCCTTCGACCTTCGAGGTGAAACCGAATTCCTGCTTGATGCGATCCGTCAGTTTTTCCGCCATCGCCGAGACCTGACGGGTCGAACGACCCGATGCGATCACCATGTGATCCGCAACAGAAGATTTGCCTTGCAGGTTGATCTGCACAACATCTTCGGCCTTGTCATCGGAAAGTGAGGAAAGGATACGCTCAAGCAGCTTGTCGCTGATTGACTGAGAGTGGGCCATTACACTGACCCCTTCATCGGCGGGCAAACCCGCCTGTGTATGTAGAGACAGGACATAGTCCTCCTTTGCTGCGCGCCATGAAACCCCGGCGCCGGGGTAGTAATAAGGTAACAAGGGGATTGCAACATTTCAATGAAGGCGGACCTCAGGTCGCGCACGGGCACTCACTATTCAGCGATCTGTTGCGCCAATGCGCCGTCAGGTAGCAGGCGAACCTCGCGCTGCGGGAATGGGATTGAGATGCCTTCACTCTTAAACGCATCCCAAAGCGCCAGATACACATTGCCGCGAATATTGGTCAGCCCTTTGGTCGGATCGCTGATCCAAAAACGCAGAACATAATCCACACTGCTGTCGCCAAAGCCGGTGATGTGGCAAACCGGTTCATGCGACCCACCACTCAGCACGCGCGACACTGCTTTGACAGCCTGAATCGCCGTTGCACGGACCTTGTGAGGGTCGTCCTCATAGCTGGTGCCGAAATCCAGATCCAAACGCACGAACTTGTCGGAATGCGACCAATTTACGACCTGATTGGTAATCAGGTCTTCGTTCGGAATCAGGTATTCCCGCCCATCCCGCGTGACCACAGAAACATAGCGTGCGCCCAGGGCGTTGATCCAACCGAACGTATCGCCCAGTGAAATCACGTCGCCGGGTTTGATCGAACGGTCCATCAGAATGATGATTCCCGAGATCAGGTTTGACACGACTTTCTGCAAGCCGAACCCGATGCCTACGCCAATTGCGCCCGACAGCAATGCAATCCCGGTCAGATCGAATCCGAGCGTTCGGATAGCTGCCAAAAAGACAGCCCCATAGAGCACAACCTGAATGCCCTTTGCCAAAAGCACCTGCATCGAGGGGGTGATGTCATCGTTGCTCTGTAATCCGCGCTCCGCCGCGCGGGTGCCAACACGGGCCAGCGTCAGCAGGATACCGATCAGCAGGATCGCTTTGAGGATGCCCAGCGCCGAAATGTGCAGATCCCCGATGGAAATCGCGACACCGTCCAGAAAACCTGCAACGTCGTCGGTCAGATTCAATGCAATCAGCGTTGCATAGACCCACATGGCCCATTTGAAGATCCGCCGCAGCGTTCTGTTACGGACAAGCCTTGCAACAAGCGCAATCGCCAGCCAGGCCGTTGCCAGCGTCGCCAGCACACCGATGAAGTAGCTGCGTGACGGCCAGGTAACGTGCTGCATGATCAGATACAGCGACCAAGAGAAGAGGACGAAATAAACCAGCGTCAGTCGCTGCATGAGCTGTACAAGCACACGCAAGCGCCACTTCGGCCATCCGCTGCGCGCGCGTGCCCAGGCTTCCCATCTGGATTGCGTCAGGACCTTCAGCAGGAACGCCAGCAGCCACAGAAACAGGATGATGATCAGCTGATACTGCCGCCAGCCCGGAGTAACCACCAGTTCGATTAGTCTTTCAAACTGAATTGAAAAGGCCCCGACCATGTTGTTGTAGAGGTCCGACAGCGTGCTGGGGATCAGGTCCTGGTTCATATTCACAGCTTGGACAGCAACGCCGGGCGATGCAAGTGTGACACCGGATTGAACCTTGATTGACAGCCAAGCCCGATATATCTGGATCGCATGAGACTCATCTTGGCCCCAGCTCCGAAACTGCAAGACCGCACGCGCCTGCGTGAACGGTTCTTTGGGGCCGCCCGCACGGTTCTGGCGCGCCTATCCGCAGCCTGAGCCAATTCGCCAGCCAATTCTCATTAAAAATACGGGAGAGGACCGATGTCCCCCAAAACACTCTATGACAAGATCTGGGATGCCCATGTCGCGCACGAAGCCGATGATGGCACCTGTTTGCTGTATATCGACCGCCATCTGGTACACGAAGTGACCAGCCCGCAGGCATTCGAAGGCCTGCGGATGGCGGGCCGCAAGGTACGCGCACCGGAAAAGACCATCGCCGTGCCGGACCATAACGTGCCGACCACGCCGGACCGCGTGAACGGGATCGAAAACCCGGAATCGCGTATTCAGGTTGAAGCTCTGGACAAGAACGCCAAGGATTTTGGCATTCACTATTACCCGGTGAATGACGTCCGTCAGGGCATCGTGCACATTGTCGGCCCCGAGCAAGGCTGGACCCTGCCCGGCATGACCGTGGTCTGCGGCGACAGCCACACGGCGACCCACGGCGCGTTTGGGGCACTGGCCCACGGTATCGGCACGTCCGAAGTTGAACATGTTCTGGCCACGCAGACCCTGATCCAGAAAAAATCCAAGAACATGAAGGTGGAAATCACCGGCAAACTGCAGCCGGGCGTGACCGCCAAGGACATCACTCTGGCCGTGATCGGTGAAACCGGTACTGCTGGCGGCACCGGCTATGTCATCGAGTATTGCGGCGAAGCCATCCGCAACCTGTCGATGGAAGGCCGCATGACGGTCTGCAACATGGCCATCGAAGGCGGTGCCCGCGCGGGCCTGATCGCGCCGGATGAAACCACGTTCGAATATGTCAAAGGCCGCCCGCACGCCCCCAAAGGCGCGCAATGGGAAGCTGCGATGGACTGGTGGAAGACGCTCTATACAGACGAGGGCGCGCATTTCGACAAGGTCATCACCCTGCGCGGCGAGGATATTGCTCCGGTCGTGACCTGGGGCACCAGCCCCGAGGATGTTCTGCCGATCACCGCCTCTGTGCCCCACCCTGAAGACTTTGAAGGCGGCAAAGTCGACGCGGCCCGCCGTTCTATCGAATACATGGGTCTTGAAGCCGGTCAGAAGCTGAGCGATGTGGAAATCGACACCGTTTTCATCGGATCCTGCACCAACGGCCGCATCGAAGACCTGCGCGCCGCAGCCGAGATTCTGAAGGGCAAAAAGATCAAGGACGGGATGCGCGCCATGGTCGTGCCCGGCTCGGGTCTGGTCCGTGCGCAGGCCGAAGAGGAAGGTCTGGCCGAAATCTTCAAAGAAGCCGGATTCGAATGGCGTCTGGCCGGATGTTCGATGTGTCTGGCGATGAACCCCGATCAACTGCAACCGGGCGAGCGCTGTGCCGCGACCTCAAACCGCAACTTCGAAGGGCGTCAGGGCCGTGGTGGTCGGACCCATTTGCTGAGCCCCGCAATGGCTGCCGCAGCGGCAATCACAGGACGGCTGACAGACGTCCGTGAATTGATGTAAGCTGCCCTCATATCTAGATATTTGAGGGATTGAAGACATGAGTGACTGGATCAAATGGCTCTTGCTGGGGCTTCTGTCCATAGCGTTCGGTATTATTGTGCTGGGCGCACCTGTAGTGGCGTCTGTCACGTTAACGGTTGTGGCCGGTGTGCTGCTGCTGATCTCGGGCGTATTGCAGATTGTCGGCGGTTTCACCGTTGAAGGCACCGGCAACAAGATTCTGTCGCTCATCATGGGTGCGGTCATGGTGTTTCTTGGGTGGTCCTTCTGGGCGCATCCGTTGGAAGGCACTTTGACGCTGGCCACGGTGATGCTCATCCTGTTCATGGCAGGCGGTATTGCGCGGGTTATCCTGTCATTCCAGATGCGCGGAACAGAGTTCTTCTGGGCCACGTTGATCTCGGGCATCATCTCGATCCTGCTGGCCTTTTTCATCTGGAGGCTGGCCACGACCGACCCAAGCGTCTTGTTCCAATTGCTTGGTATCCTGCTGGGCATCGAGATGCTGTTCAACGGGTTTGGATTGGTCTTCATGGCGTTCTTCGTCAAGAACGCACCCAAAGACGAAACAACTGAAGCGAAAGAAGCTTAAACGCGGGACACGGGCGCGGCCCTCTCTCGCAGGAGTGTGAACATGGAAAAGTTTGAAAAAGTCCACGGGGTGGCCGCCCCAATGCCACTGATCAATATCGACACCGATATGATCATTCCGAAAGTGCACCTGAAAACCATCAAGCGGTCCGGCCTGGGCGTCGTTCTGTTTGACGAAATGCGCTATCACGATGACGGGCAGGAGAATGAAGAGTTTGTTCTGAACAAACCCGCCTATCGTGAGGCCGAGATTCTGGTTGCCGGTGATAACTTCGGCTGTGGCTCTTCGCGTGAGCATGCGCCTTGGGCGATCAAAGATTTTGGTATCAAGGTGGTGATCTCAACCAGCTTTGCCGACATCTTCTTTAACAACTGCTTCAAGAACGGCATTCTTCCCATCGTGGTCGAGGAAGAACACCACGCGACGCTGATGGAAGACGCGCACAAGGGTGAAAACGCCCGCATGACCGTTCATCTGGAAGATCAGCAGATCACAACCTCTGATGGAGTGGTCATCGAATTCGACATCGACCCGCACCGTAAGCATTGCTTGCTGAACGGTCTGGACGATATCGGTCTGACGATGGAAAAAGACCACCACATCGACAAATTCGAAGATCACGCCAGTCAAGCCCGCCCCTGGGTATGATTCTGTGGGCGAATCTGTGGACACTCAACCTAACGGGGTCGCCTAGGCGGCCCCGTTCTCATTCTTGGGGTTGATTTTTGAATAACCACAACATCTTGGTCTCATATTGAGATACACGTCGGATTTGCGTCCAAAATGATGCAATCCCGCACCAGTTGCGCCATCATTTTGCCCGAAATCACGTGTTTTCTTCACCCTGTCTTGAGCGAAATGCCGCTTATCGTTCATCTTGGCGCTAACGAGGCATCCGTCGCAAAGACGAGAGGAGACGGGCACAAGTTGGATTCAAGTCGGCAAAGATCGGCTGGTCTGGTTTGAAAAAGGGTTCGGAATGTGATTGCACGCACAACAGGGGCGGCGATACGCGGAGTACTTGTGGCACTGATGGTGCTAACCCCCGCGTTGTACCTGCCTGTATCATCGACGAACGGGACCGAGATTCTGGTCTTCCTCGCGATCCTCGCGTTCATATTGACGTTCGCTGAGTATAACTCGGCCTTTCCCAGCTTTATCGAATTCCGCGATGCGCCGCCGGTGAATCGCCTCCGGTTTGTTGGCCTGATGTCGATGGTCACGTTCCTGACGCTGATCTGCAAAAACATTTTTGATCCAACCCAGCTGACAGCATTTTCTTATGGCGCCGGTCTGGCCGTCGCAAATGTGGTGGATTTCCCGTATTCTCCGGTGCGCCTCATAGTTCTGATGCTGCCTGCGGATGCCAGCCAGTCGCTGATCGAATTGGTCCGCGTTACAGCCAGCGTAGCCTATGTCGCGGCTCTAGTGACGATCGCCAGCTTTGCATATGCGGTCAAAGTTCGTGGATGGCCAACCGGAAATGGGGCCTTCAATGTATGGACCAATCTTCCGCTGTTTGACCCCACCAAAGGCGGGGATGTCGTTACCCGACTGCAACGCGATGGCCGCCTGAACATCTGTATTGGCATTCTGCTGCCATTCCTTATTCCGGCCGTCATTAAACTGATGAGCAGCGTGATCGCCCCAATTTCTCTGAACAATCCCCAGACACTGATCTGGACGATGAGCGCATGGGCATTCCTGCCCGCCAGCATGATCATGCGCGGCGTGGCAACCTTGCGGATTGCGGGCCTGATCGTGGAAAAGCGCCGCGCCTATTCTACCAGCGAGTCGACACAAACCGCATGATCCGCGCACTTGTTCTGTTTCTGTTGCCGTTTGCGGCGCAGGCAGAGGTCGTGCGCATCGCCACCTACAATACCGAACTTAGCCGAAAGGGCCCCGCGCTTTTGCTGCGGGACATTGGCAGGGATGACCCGCAGGTTCTTGCGGTTGTTGACGTGATTTCAGCAGCGCGACCTGACATTATCGCCCTTCAAGGTATCGATTGGGACCTGGAAGGGGCCGCGATCCAAGCCCTGTCCCGGAAACTGCGCAATGCTGGTGTGGATTATCGCTACTTCTATGCTGTGCAGCCCAACGCGGGCCTGGAAACACCGCTGGATCTGGACGGCGACGGCCGCACACAAGGCCCCGGTGATGCGCAAGGCTGGGGCCGGTTCACCGGACAGGGCGGATTGGCAATTCTGTCCCGTTATGAAATCGTCACCGAAGAGGTTTTGAATTTTTCTGAACTGCTTTGGCAAGATCTTCCGGGCGCAATTTTACCTTTTGTGGAGGACCGCCCCTTTCCGTCTGAAGAAGCCCACAAATCACAACGCCTGTCCTCAACCGCACATTGGGTGGTGCCGATCGATACTCCTTTGGGGCGCCTCAACCTTATGACCTTTCACGCCGCCCCGCCGGTTTTCGATGGGCCAGAGGATCGCAACGGTCTGCGCAATCGGGATGAGATTCGGTTCTGGTCCGTGCTTTTAAACGGTGATCTGGGGCCGGTTCCCACAGGTCCGTTCGTCATCGCCGGGGACGCCAATCTCGACCCGTCACGGGGCGAGGGCCACAAAAAGGCCATTCATGCCCTTTTGGAACATCCCATCGTGCAGGATCCACGACCAACAGATCCGACAGGTTCAACCGCAACCGTCAACTGGAAGGCCACAGGTGAAATGCGTGTTGATTATGTTTTACCGTCCCGCGACCTGCGTGTCCTGGAGTCGGGCGTTGTATGGCCTAAAGGCGACGCGCCGCTGCTCGAAGACGCTTCTCGGGCAAGCAGGCATCGGCTGGTCTGGGTCGACGTCACACTGCCGTAAGACATTGCCCGAGTTATTTTGAACAAACCTCACCAATTTGAGTTTCATTGACGGAACCCCCTGTATACGTTTCACTGCCTAGGAACTTTCATACCTGTCTGCGCACACTGACAAGCGGAGCCGAAAAAAACAGGTTCCGCTCAAAAGTACATATTGGAGGAAACCCGTGGCTAAGAATCCTGTACTGATCGACGACCATCCTGGACGCAACTCTCAGGCCTATGGCATTGCGCGTGAACTTGGCACGGACGAGGATTTGATCCATGCGCCCTCTGTTGGAGTTGTGGGCACAAAAGGCGACAGCCAGTGTTATCTTGGCGTGCAGCCCAAGGTCGAAGCAATACACGCCGCTCTGCGGGACCAGATCGGCAAAGACGCGGGTAAAATCGCCATGCGTCTGGTTCAGCCCGAATACTCTATCGCGACATCCGATGGCATCCGTAATGGAACGCGCGAAATGCGCTATTCACTCATCGGGCGCGAAGTGACCAACGACGTGTTTTCCGAACATCTCTCAGCCTCCGGCCTGGGGGGCACAATTGCCGTGGTGGCGTGTGACAAGCCACCGGTAGGTACACTGGCTGCTTTGCTCGAACACAACCAACCTGCGATTATGATGTCAGATGGGTCCATTCATCCCTCGAAAGACCCGGAAACCGGTGAAATGCTGGACATCATCGCTGCCTATCAAGTTGCCGGCAGCCAGGACGCAGCGTACCGCAAACGGATCGCTTGCCTTGCCTGCCCCGGTATTGGATCGTGCGGTGGGATTTTCACCTACAACACGATGCAAACCTTTATCGGCGTTGTGGGAATGCAGCCATT
>NZ_JBXWSB010000022.1:0-51426 GCF_059613205.1 Ruegeria sp. BHSB064 | reverse complement strand
CCTGTCCGACGTGATCGAATACCTGATCAAGAACGGCGTGCATGGTCTGATCTCGGGCGGATCGACCGGTGAAAACTATGCCCAGACCGTGGAAGAACGGCTGGAGTTGGCCAAATTCACCCATAAGAAGCTGAATGGCAGACTGCCGTTAGTGGTTGGCACAGGTGCGATGCTGACGTTGGACTCGATTGCCCTTGCATCGGGCGCACGTGAGATTGGTGCGGATGCGATCCTACTCGCCAGCCCGCCCTATTCGGTACCGACCGACCGCGAAAACGCTCTGAACGCGCTGGCTATCGACAAGGCCGCGGACCTGCCCGTAATGCTGTACAACTACCCCCACCGCACCGGCACGATGATGGGTGAGGAGTTCCTTGACCGTGTAGGCCGTAGCCGAAACTTCTGCGGCATCAAGGAAAGCTCGGGCGATATCAACAGGGTGCACCTGCTGGCGCGGGACTATCCGCACATCCAGCTTGGCTGCGGCATGGATGACCAGGCGCTGGAATTCTTCGCCTGGGGTGCACCATTCTGGGTCTGTGGCGGGTCGAACTTCCTGCCTGCCGAGCATGTGGCGCTGTATCAGGCCTGCGTGATCGAGGGGAATTTCTCCAAAGGTCGCCGGATCATGTCGGCCATGATGCCGCTGATGCGGGTGTTGGAACAGGGTGGCAAGTTCATCCAGACCATCAAGCATGGCGTGACCATGAACGGGATCGATGCGGGTGCCATGCGGCCTCCGCTGAAGGGTCTGAACAAAGACGATAAGCGCGCGTTGGAACAGGTGACGCGCGTGCTCAAGAAGACAATCGCTGACATTGTGGCTGAGGGGTAAGAGACATGGATCTGCTGACACAGGACGAATACAAATCCATCGCCGCTGGCCTGACGCTGCCCACAGGCGCTTTCATCGACGGTGCCTTCCGCCCCGCGATTTCGGGTGAGACCTTTGAGACAGTGAACCCAGCCACTGGCGACAAACTGGCAGATATCGCGTCTTGCGGCGCAGCGGATGTGGACTTTGCTGTCGAAAAGGCGCGTGAGGCGTTTGACGATGGCCGTTGGTCGAAGCTGCACCCGTCCGAACGCAAGGATGTGCTGATCCGGTTGTGCAAACTGATGACCCGCAACGCGCGCGAACTGGCGGTGATCGAAAGCATCGACAGCGGTAAGACCATCTTTGATTGCGAAACCGTGGATGTGCCCGAGACGATCCACTGCCTGAAATGGCACGCCGAGGCGATTGACAAGATATACGATCAGGTCTCGCCCGCCAGCGACGATCACATCGCCATGGTGGTGCGCGAACCGATTGGTGTGGTCGGTCTGGTGCTGCCTTGGAACTTCCCGCTGCTGATGCTGGCGTGGAAAATCGGGCCTGCTCTGGCGGCAGGGTGCTCGGTCGTGGTGAAACCCGCGGCGGAAACCACGCTAACCGCCCTGCGTATGGCCGAGCTGGCGATGGAGGCTGGCCTGCCGCGCGGCGTACTGAACGTTGTCCCCGGTGGCGGCGCAGAGGTCGGCGAACCCATCGGGCGGCATATGGATATTGACATGGTCTCCTTCACCGGCTCGACCGTGACCGGCAAGCGCTTCCTGACCTATTCCGCCGAAAGCAATGCCAAAGAAGTGGTGCTGGAGATGGGCGGCAAAAACCCGGCCATCGTCATGGATGACGCTGAAAACCTTGACCGTGTGGCCGCGCATGTGGTGAACGGCGCGTTCTGGAACATGGGCGAGAACTGCTCGGCCTCTTCCCGACTGATCGTGCACAAGGATGTGAAGGCCGAGTTGCTGGAGCGTATCGCGCATCATGCCAAACAGTGGAATATCGGCGACCCTCTGGACCCCGAAACCCGCATGGGCGCGCTGGTCAGCGAAGGGCATTACAATAAGGTCTGCGGCTATCTGGATCAGGCCGAGAACGTGGTGATCGGCGGCAAAGCTGACAAAGGCTTTGTCGAGGCTACGGTGGTCGAAGTGCCCGGCAATGATGCAACTCTGGCGCGGGAAGAGATCTTTGGCCCGGTTCTGTCGGTGATCGAAGTGTCAGGCTTTGACGAAGCCATCAAGATCGCCAATGACACCGATTATGGCCTGTGTGCCTCGATCTTCACGGCCAATGCCAAGCGTGCCATACGCGGTGCGCGGGCCATTCGGGCGGGCACTGTGACGGTCAACAGCTTTGGCGAAGGCGACATCACCACGCCGTTTGGCGGCTACAAGCAGTCGGGCTTTGGCGGTCGCGACAATTCGGTCCACGCCCACGATCAGTACACCCAGTTGAAAACAATCTGGATCGATCTGGCCGATGACGCGGACGAGGCCGTGGATTGACGCGGTTCGAGGCCAAAAGACTACCCCGACAGACGGGCCCGGCGGGATGGAATGCCATCCTGCCACCCCAGACGCCTCTGCCGGAGCTGAACAAGGACCTGACCACTGACATCACAATTGTCGGCGGTGGGTTCGCCGGGCTCAGCACGGCGCGTCGGCTACATCAACTGGATCCAACACTAAAGGTTGTTCTGCTGGAAGCGGGCCGATTTGCGGATGGCTCTGCGGGGCGAAACTCGGGCTTCATGATAGACCTGCCCCATGATCTGGCCTCGGACAACTACGCGGGCGATGCGTTAGAGGCAGATCGTGCTGCCATTGCGTTGAACCGTAAGGCCATAGCTTTTGCGACCGACGTGGCCTCGGACTGTGCACTGCCGCAAGAGATGTTCGACCCCTGCGGCAAGTACAATGCAGCCGCCACCAAAGCGGGCGACGCGCACAATCAAGAGTTTGCAGAACATCTGACGAAACTGGGCGAGCCGCATACGCTCTATGACCAGCAACAGATGCAAGAGATCACGGGAAGTCCCCACTACACCTCGGGGCTTTACGCACCAGGAACAGTGATGATCCAGCCTGCGGCCTACGTACGGGCGCTGTCGGCCCAATTGGCTGATCAGATTGACGTGTTCGAGAATTCGCCCGTGACCAGCTTTGAAAAGCAGGGCGCTGGCTGGGTGGTGGACACAGCCAAAGCAAGGGTCAGCACCGGGCGGATCATTCTGGCCAACAATGGCCATCTCGAAAGCTTTGGGTTCTACCAACGGCAATTGATGCATATCTGCCTTTACGCCTCGATCTCGGCCCCGCTGACCGAGGCACAGATCAAGACACTGGGAGGACAATCGCGCTGGTCAGTGACACCGGCGGATCCGATGGGCACATCGGTACGGCGCATTGCCGGCAGCTACGGTGATCGCATCCTGATCCGCACCGGTTCCAGCTTTCATCCGACGATCGAAACCAGCGCGACGCGGATGCGCAATGCTGGCCGGATACATGACCGCAAGTTCAGGGAACGTTTCCCGCACCTGCCAGACGTCAAGATGGAGCACCGCTGGGCCGGAATGCTCTGCCTCAGCCGAAATGGGTCCGCAGCGTTTGGTGAGCTGGAGGACGGTGTGTTCTCGGCCTGCTGTCAGAATGGACTTGGCATCGCCCGAGGAACCCTGCAGGGCATGGGGATCGCGGAACTGGTGATGCAGGGCGGGTCAGAAATCGCAGATCACTTTCTGGCGCAGCCGGACCTTCCGCGCCTGCCGCCCGAGCCATTCGCCTCGCTTGGGGCGAACAGTTACCTGTTCTGGAAAGAATGGCGATCCGGCAAGGAATGATGGTCAGGGCAAGCTGAGTTTAGCCATACGCCCGCCATCCACCGTGTAAACCTGCCCGGTGATAAAAGCCGCATCCGCTGACGCCAGAAAGGCGACGAGCGCTGCAACCTCTTCGGGGTGGCCGGTCCGGGCCAAAGGGTGGATTTTGGCAACGTCACGACGGAATGCAGCGGGATCGGGCATGGATTCAATGAAATCCTCGTTCAGATCAGTATCGATCCATCCCGGTGCAATGGCATTGCAGCGGATACCTTCAGCCCCGTGATCCACCGCAACGGCGCGGGTCAGACCATGCAGCCCCGCTTTGGACGCGCAATAAGCCGCGTGACCGGGATTGCTGCCCAAACCTTCGATGGATCCTGTATTGACGATGTTGCCTTTGGTTTCGCGCAGATGCGGCAGCGCGGCTTTGATCATCAGGAACGGTGCGGTCAGGTTGACCGTCAGATTGCGGTGCCAGTCTTCAAGGCTCATGTCTTCGACCAAGGCTTCCTGCATCATACCCGCGTTGTTGACCAACACATCCAGGCGCCCAGCATCAGAGATCACTTCGCTGAGCACCTGTGCCGGGCTGTCGGGATCGGAGAAATCCGCTACGATGCCTTGAAACTCGCGGTCTTCTCCTCGTTGCGCGGTAAAGACCTGTGCGCCCTCATCCCGTAACCGACGGGCAATGGCCTGACCGATGCCGCTGCGCCCGCCTGTGACCAGCGCCACCTTTCCCTCGAACCGCTTCATGAAACGGGCTTCCCTCCGTTGACCTCAACCAGCGCACCGCAAACATAACGCGACGCGTCCGAGACAAGGAACATGATGACGTCTGCAATATCTTCGGGTTCGGCGATGCGGCCCAGCGGCACGGTCTGGCCCAACGCTGCCACGGCTGTATCGGGATCAAAGCCGCGCCTTTCAAAACCCGAGCGCAGCATAGGCGTATTCACCTCATTCGGGCACACAGCGTTGATGCGGATACCCTGATGGGCGTGGTCCATTCCCATACACTGGGTCAGGGACGCAATGGCCGCTTTGGTCATGCAATAAACCGCGTGATTGGGACCGGGGCGCAGCCCCCAACAAGACGCGGTGTTGACGATAGCCCCCCCTCCTGTTTTAGCCATGATCGGAATCGCCGCGCGACAGATGCGGAACGGGGCTTCGACGTTGACGCCCAGTGACAAAGACCAATCCGCATCTGACGTGTCAGTGACAGACCCGCGTGTGATGACGCCTGCGTTGTTGATCACGATATCGAGCCCGCCCAGCGCAGCCGCCGCGGCCTGAGGCAATTGGTCGGCATAGTCTGGATCAAGCAGATCGCCGGGCAGATGCGCGTCGGCCTCAATGCCAACGACCGACCGGTCCGCAACCGCGACCCGCGCTCCGGCTTCCCGCAAACGGTGAACGATTGACGCCCCGATGCCGCCAGCCGCACCAGTGACCAAAGCCGATTTTCCATTCAGGGTCATGAGATCATCCACAGTTAGAACGACGCGACAGGAGTTCCGAATTGGCTTTCATCAGGCACCACGCCCAGCCCCGACCCGGTTGGCAACGCAATATGCCCGCCCTTGATCTGGATGCCATTTTCGGGATCATAGTTGCCTTCGATATAAGGCGCAGCAAGCCAGACGCCTTCCAGCAGATCGGGCCGAACCGTTGCACCGACATGAGTGCAGGCTGCGGCGATGATATCCCCGCCCCAACTGTCATCGCAGGTGTGCGGAAGGTTGCGGGCCTCGCAAATGTCGCGGAAAGCGCGCATCGGGTGCAACCCGCCGATCCGAGTGACTTTCATCCCGAACCCATCGACCAAACCGGTCCCTGCGGCCGAAATCACTGTGTTCAGATCGGTGCTGTTTTCGTCCATGTAAATACCGTGCGTGACCTGAGGGCGAATCTTCTGCAGATCCTCAATGGTGTTACAGGGCTGTTCCATGATGAACGGGATTTCCGGACACTCGCGGCTGACGCGCAAAGCGTCGCGCGTGGTCCAGCCCCGATTGCCATCTACAGCCAGGCGCGTACCCGACCCTTTGACAACGTCCCAGACCTTGCGGATGGTTTCGATGTCGATCTCAACCGGGCGGCCCCCGACCTTGATCTGCAAACGCGGGTAGCCTTCGGCCATCTTTTCGGCGGCCAGCCGGGCAATATCGTCCGGCGCGCCAACGCCAGTGGCATAATAGGACGGCACCGTGTCTGTGGTTGCTCCGCCCAGCAGATCACAAACAGGAACGCCCAGATGTTTGCCCAACACATCATGCACTGCGATATCGATTGCCGCTTTGGCATAAGCGTGCCCGTTCAGCAGCCCATCCATCCGGCGATGCAAGGTTAGCGGCAGTGCTTCGGTGCCGATCAGGCCCGGGGCCATTTCGATCAAAGCTGCACGGGCCCCTTTTGCGTGCGCCTCAGCATATGTCGGGCCAACTGGGCAGGTCTCGCCCCACCCCACCAGACCGTTATCCGCAACGACTTTGACCAGCGTCGTATCAAGCGACCAGACCTGTGCGTTGGCCATAGTGTAGGGTCCGTTTTTAACCGGCAGCTCGTGGCTGTAGATATGGAGTTCGGCGATCTTCATGTTGCTCTGTTTTTCCTGAACGAAAAAGGGCCCGCCCGGATTGCGGGCGGGCCAGTACGGGGAGATTGTATCAGTAGGTCTGGTTCAACTCATCCGCTGCCGGGATTTCCCTTTCGCGGCGCGCGATATAGTCGAGAAGCGCTTCGTTCTTGGCTTCGTCCAGTTTTGGTTCTTGATATTCGGCCAACAGTTTTCGCGCGTGCTTCAAGGCGCGTTCAGTGATTTCCACTTCGCCCTCGGCCACCCATTGTTCGATCGAGTTGTTGTCAAAGAGTTCAGGCATAAAGAACGCCGTCTGGAAATTGTCCTGCGTGTGCGGGTGGCCAAGGTAGTGACCGCCAGGGCCTACATCGGGAACCGCCGCCAGAGCCTGATCAAAATCGTGCCATTTCGGGCCTTCCGCCATTCGGTAAGCCATCGCGCATTGCTCGGCATCCACCACGAACTTGGCAACTGAACAGTGCATGCCCGCCTCATTCCAGCCTGCCGAATGCCAGATATAGTTGGCTCCGGCGTGGATCACCGCGCTGAGCGTTGTGGCGGATTCGTATCCCGCTTGCGCGTCAAACGTCTTGGCCCCGCCCAGCGTGTTCGAAGTGCGCCATGGCACGTCGTAGAACCGCGCCATCTGACCGATCATGAAGTTCATAAGGCTGATTTCAGGTGTGCCCGCCATGGGCGCACCGGATTTCATCGACACGGTCGACAGGTAATGCCCCCAGATCGCAGGTGCGCCCTTGCGGATTACTTGCGTGTAAGCCAGCGCTGATAGCGCCTCGGCGGTTAGCTGCGCCACAGTCGCGGGCACCGACGCGGGAGTGTTCGCGCCACCCAAAACGAAGGGCGAGCACAAAACCGGCTGGTTGCGTCGACTGAAGGCACGCATCGCGCCCAGCATGGTTTCATCCCACACCAAAGGGCTGTTGCCGTTGCAGTTGCCGGTGGTGACTGGGTGGTCGTTGATAAAGCCTTCACCGAACAGGATATCGCACATATCCATCACATCCTCGGCATTCTTGGGCGAGGTGGTCATGCCCATGAAAGTTTTGTCCGAATATTTCATCGACGAATAGGTGATGCGCAGGTGCCGCTGGCTGATCGGGTGATCATAAGGCTCGACAATATGGTGAGCCGAGCTGTGAAGCGCAGGCATCATGTGCGACAGTTTGTGGAACATCGCCAGATCATCCAGCGTCGGGTTCCGGCGCACGTCATCCAGATCGCGCAGGAAAGGCGCGCCGGTCATCGGAACAAAGATCGAATGCTTGCCACCCAGCGCAAGGTTCTTTTGCGGGTCGCGCGCATGATAGGTGAACTGCGCTGGAATGGTCGAGATCAGCTCGCGCACCATGTTGCGGTCCAGAAAGACCAACTCTCCGACAACCTTGGCACCGGCTTTATTCCAGTCCTCCAGCGCAATCGGGTCGCGGAACTGGACACCGACATTTTCCAGAATGTCCATTGCGGCGTTGTCGATGCGTTCGACCTGGCTTCCGTCCATGACTTCGCAAACGGGGATGCCTCGGGTCAGGCCCGGCAACATGGCAAAATTCGGGGCGGTACGTTTGGCGCGGCGGGCAGAGCGTCCACCAGACCGCGCAGCAGTGCGAGTAGTCAAAGGGCAATCCTCCAATTTTCACACAAACTGGCGGATTCGCCGGGCGATTACCTCTCTGATTGCGATATGTGCTTGCAGGAAGCGACACGGGCCACATCCAGGGATTTTCGTGCGCGCGCAGCACAAGTGAACCTTTGGTTGCCTTTCGTTAAGTAACCTGCTTCACTGTCAAACAGGTGCATACATCTGCAACACGTACCCGTATGGTTGTTTCAGGAGGGGCGCAGAAATGCACCACACGACGGAAATGCTGATCATCGGCGCCGGTTTTTCAGGGCTGACCATGGCGCTTGAGGCCCGCAAACGTGGCCTCTCCGATATTGCGATTTTGGAAAAGGCCGATGATATCGGTGGCACGTGGCGCGAAAACACCTATCCCGGCGTTGCCTGCGATGTGCCTTCGCACCTTTATTCTATGGCCACCCATCCGAACCCGCACTGGAGCCGCGCTTATGCCGGGGGTGCCGAGATTCAGGCCTACCTGAAAGACGTCGCGCGACAGGAGGGGCTTTATGACCTGTGCCATTTTGGGCGCGAACTAAAGTCGGCCAGATGGGATGGCGGCCGCTGGCACGTTGAAACCGTCGATGGCGATCTGTGGTCGGCCCGCTTTCTGGTTTCTGCAATTGGGGCCTTGCATCATCCAAGTATTCCGGATCTTCCGGGCGCAGAAAGTTTTCCCGGCCCCCGTTTCCACTCGGCCCAGTGGGACCATGATGTGGATCTGACGGACAAAGAGGTTGCAGTTGTCGGCACCGGGGCGTCAGCAGTGCAATTCGTGCCAGAGATTGCCAAAATCGCGCGCCATGTCACCATCTTTCAACGCAGCGCGCCATACGTGATGCCGCGCCCGGATGGACCTATCGCGCCTTGGGTGCGCAAACTATACGCCCGTATTCCTTTGTTGCCACGTATCAGACGCAAGCTGATTTTTATGCTTTTTGAGTTCCGTCACCGCGTTTTCCGGGGCGAAGAACGGGCGATGAATTTCGCACTGAAGATGTGGCGAAAATCGCTGGAAAACGCGATCACCGACCCCGAAGAACGACGCGTTCTGACACCCAACTATCAGATCGGCTGCAAACGCATTCTCAGCTCGAATGACTGGTACCCGACGCTCGCCCTCGACAATGTCAGCGTCATTCCGCAGGGTGTTGCCCGTATCGACGGGGATAAACTCATTGCGGCGGATGGGACCGAGATCCGGGCTGACGCGCTGATCTGGGGCACAGGCTTTCACGTGACCAATGTGGTCGAGCGGCTGGACATCACGGGCTCTGATGGCCTGACACTACGCACCGCATGGGAAGACGGCATGAACGCTCATCTGGGCACTTCGGTCGCGGGATTTCCCAATTTCTTTGTTTTGCTGGGCCCGCATACAGGTTTGGGCCACAATTCGGTCGTGCTGATGATCGAGGCGCAGGTCGAGCATATCGGCCGAATTCTGAGCGAGATGAAGCGCAAAGGGTTTTCCGCAATCACACCTGACAAAACGAAACAGGCGGGCTTTACGCAGGAAATGGCGGATCGTCACACCGACAGCGTCTGGCAGTCCGGGGGGTGCACCTCGTGGTACATTGATGCGGACGGTAAAAACACAACTCTTTGGCCGGGCACCGTTGGCGAATACCAAAAACGCATGGCACAGTCGGGGTTGGAGCAATACAATCCCGTTGGGACCGGAGACAGCTAAATGACAATTGTTCTAAGCCTGATCGCAGCCTTTCTCGCCTTTCTTCTGGCTATGGCGTTGTGGACCCGACGGATAATGCGTCAGGGTCTGAAAACCGTACCACAGCTGGGTCAGATCGTACCCGTTCAGGGCGGCAGCATTCACTTTGTGGAAAAGGGCGATCCCAACGCACAAACCATTGTCATGATTCACGGCCTCGCCGGGCAGTTACAGCACTTCACGTACGCGCTGGTGGATCAACTGTCAGAGGAATACCACGTCATAGCGCTGGATCGACCCGGATGCGGATACTCGACACGTGATATGGCAGAATTGGCACATTTGCCGCAACAAGCCGCAATGATTGCCGAATTTCTGGAGACCAAAGGCGTGGATCAAGCCGTACTAGTGGGACACTCCTTGGGGGGCGCGGTGTCGCTTGCGCTGGCTTTGGATCATCCCCAGCGGGTGTCCGGCCTTGCTTTGTTGGCCCCGCTGACTCACAGGCTTCCTGAAACACCGGTGATCTTCAAACCGCTCGAGATTCGGACAGAGTGGCTGCGCAGCCTGATCGCCAACACGATCGCGGTGCCCATGGCCTCAAAAACAGCACCACACAGTCTGGGCGTGGCCTTTAGGCCAGAAACCCCACCCGATGACTTTCTGAACCGTGCAGGCGGCGCGCTTGGTTTGCGCCCTTCGGCATTTATCACCGCCTCGCAGGATGTCATGGGCCTGGATGCCAGCTGCGACGCACAGGTGGCCAGGTATCCCGAGTTGTCTGTGCCGGGGGGTATCCTCTACGGTCGTCAGGACGCGCTCCTATCCCCGGCGCTTCATGGACCTCCGATGACCAAATATGGCCTGAGTTACGAAGAACTGGACGGGCTGGGTCATATGATTCTGATTACAGAACCAGAAACATGCGCAGCGTTCATCCGCAGGATGGTAGAAGCGACGACAGCCCCTCATACGTCCACGCAGAAGGCGATGCCCGAAGCCGTGAAAGAAATCCCCGGTTAGGGTGATTTCCCTCTTGACCCTCCCCTGCCCCTCGCTTACATCGCCTCTCACTCAAGGCGGAGTAGCTCAGTTGGTTAGAGCAGCGGAATCATAATCCGCGTGTCGGGGGTTCAAGTCCCTCCTCCGCTACCAAAATCCCTGAAAACACAGTTATTGATGATGTCGTTGGTACGCGTTTTGCCTTTCAAAGGGCTACCGACACTAAATCTTTACTAAGCAGTCTCATGTTCAGAACCTGTAGTCTGATCAGCGACATGCGCCAGCCCCTCTTTTGGCTCAGGATTCCAATAGCCTAAATTCCCTGACGGCTTAATACGGTGGTCATTCTCTAATCTATGGCAGATCTATCCGGCGCTTATCGCGGGTCGCCTCATGGGTTTGCTCCGCCCCTTCCGTTTCAATGCGGACACGTAGTTTTTCCGTTCCGGCGAATTGCTCGAAATAGGCCAGTTCAATGCTGTTCAGCACGCTCATGTCCTGACATTGGATAACATAGTCTGCCTGAAACTCCGCGTGACTCTCGTCAGGCGATACCTCGGAACTCACACTACCGGGATCGCCGGAATCTGCAATATCGTGCGTGAGGATTACATTGGCAGATGTGGTGAAGCACCCCGCTTCGGCTGGGACGATAAACAGGTTCAGCGGTTTGGACAGTTCAGAAATCGCAATGGCAACTTGCGTACGCTCGTCGTCGTTTGAAACCGGAGCTTCAAATCCCACAATATCCATACTGGGAACTTTGAGCGTTAACGACAACCCGGCTTCGGAAAGGACAACATCCAGCTGACCGGTGCCATGGAGATGAGGCGCCGTTATCTGCGTCGCTTGCGCTGCAAGAGCCGCAGGAAACAGGAACAAGGCCAAAACTACACACTTCATTAACCAAACCGCCACAAACAGAATCACAACGCTGATTCTAGCGCGAATCAACCGCCGTGCAATTGCAACGACCCGTTCAGACCCCACCAGATATGGGGAGTTAAGCTGCGATGGGCCTAGAATATATTCCCGACAATAAAACTCAGGTTGACTTTACTGAGTAATTCACTCAGTTATTCAGACGCAATGCGAGCGGGCTATTCCCGCACAATCTGACAAGAAAGCACCAATTCCATGACCAAGTTGTTTTTTGCCGCCAGCGCTATGACATTTTGCGCAGCGACCGCCGCGTTCGCCGGTGACGCGCCAGCCAAAGCAGACGTACTGGAAAACTATGCCAATATTGCCGAAGCAAAATTTGATGACAGCCTGATCGCAGCCAAACGCCTGCAAGCAGCCGTTGATGCGCTGATCGCGGAACCTTCGGATGCCACATTGAACGCGGCTCGCGCCGCCTGGATCGCGGCACGCGTGCCCTATCAGCAAACCGAGGTTTACCGCTTTGGCAACGCCATCGTTGATGAGTGGGAAGGTAAGGTGAATGCATGGCCGCTGGACGAAGGTCTGATCGATTATGTCGATGCGGCCTATGGCGGCGCCACCGACGAGAACGAATTCGCCGTATTGAACGTCATCGCCAACCCGAGCTTCGAGTTGTCGGGGGAAGCTATTGACGCCGGCGAAATTACTCCTGAACTGCTGAGCGAAACGCTGCACGAGGCTGACGGCATCGAAGCCAACGTGGCCACAGGCTATCACGCGATCGAATTCCTTCTTTGGGGGCAGGATATGAATGGCCACGGCGCAGGTGCAGGCACCCGCCCGGCCACCGACTATGTGCAGGGCGATGACTGCACTGGCGGCAATTGTGACCGTCGCGCCCAATATCTGAGATCTGCGACCAATCTGTTGGTCAGTGATCTGGCCTGGATGGCGGATCAGTGGAAGGAAGGCGGCGCGGCCCGTGCCGCCCTGATGGAGAATGAGGCCGCGGGTGTCAGTGCGATCCTGACCGGTATGGGGTCACTGTCTTACGGTGAGCAAGCCGGTGAACGCATGCGTCTGGGGCTCATGCTGAACGATCCCGAAGAAGAGCATGACTGCTTCTCGGACAACACGCATAACAGCCATTACTATGACGGTCTGGGCATCCAGAACGTCTATCTGGGCAGCTACACGCGCATCGACGGCACACCGGTTTCGGGCGCGTCCCTGTCGGATCTGGTTACCGCAACCGACCCGGCGCTGGACACCGAGATGAAGGCGAAACTGGCCACAACCATGCAAGCCTTGGGCAAGATCAAGTCGACTGCCGAAGCGGGGTTTGCCTATGACCAGATGCTGGAACGCGGCAACCAAGGTGGCGAAGCCCTGATCATGGGGGGCGTCAACGGTCTGGTCGATCAAACCAAAACCATCGAACGCATCGTAACAGCACTTGAACTGGACGGCATCGCGTTTGAAGGGTCCGACAGCCTGGATAACCCCAACGCCGTTTTCCAATAACCCCTTAGCGGGCCGGGAAGATCTGTTTCCCGGCCCAAATCCCCACCTGATCGCCAGAAAAAAACCCGAACCAACGACAATGATTGTTTGCCACTGCACCAACATCTCTGACCATGAAATCCGCGCCGCTATCGACTGGATGCGTACGGCGGATCCACAAGCCATTATCACCCCCGGCAAAATCTACCATGCCCTTGGAAAGTCGGCGGATTGTGGCGGGTGCATGCCTCTTTTCCTAGACACGATGCGGGCAAGCGATAATCTGGAAGTCCCCATCCAACTGCGCGCCTTACGCGCAGCAGTAACTCAGGAGAAAGCAGATGAAGGGCGATCCAAAGGTCATCGAATATCTCAACAAATCTCTGCGGCATGAACTGACCGCAGTCAGTCAGTACTGGTTGCATTACCGGCTGCAAGAGGACTGGGGCCTAGGCCACATGGCCAAGAAAAGCCGCGAGGAAAGCATCGAAGAGATGCAGCATGCGGACAAGCTGATCGAGCGGATCATTTTTTTGGAAGGCCACCCCAACCTGCAGAAACTGGACCCGCTGCGCATTGGGCAAACGCCCAAGGAAACATTGGAATGTGACCTTGCTGCCGAACTGGACGCGCGCGCGCTTTATGCCGAGGCACGCGATCATTGCCGCGAAGTGGGCGACTATGTCTCAATGTCGCTGTTCGAAGGATTGATAGCGGATGAAGAAGGCCACATCGACTTCCTCGAAACGCAGCTCGACCTGTACGAAAGGATCGGCGAAGCAAATTATGCGCACCTCAACGCGTCAAAAATGGACGAAGGCGAGTAGCCTTTTTGCCCTTATGGTGGCCGCTTTTGCGGCCGCCCCTGCCCTGTCTGCGGATCTGAAGGATCTGCATTTGAACATCACCCCCCGAACAACGGATGAACGCGCGCGCATCGCTGTCGTCACAGCCCCACCGCAGGATTTCAGCGCGCCGCAGCCGTTTGAAAAGCTCTCTGCCGGTGCGGCGACTGTACGCGTGCGCAATGACGCAGATGCGTTTTCACAACCCTCTGGTAATCTGAGTTTCGATCAAGAGCTGGACTTTAAAGTCGGCAATGGGTTGTTCAAGAAAATATGGGTTTCATCACCCGCGTCCACGCTGGCCTCTGACGGGTTGGGGCCGCTTTTCAATGCGCGATCCTGCCAACGCTGCCATATCAAGGATGGGCGCGGCCACACTCCGAACGGGCCAGAAGACAAGGCGATTTCCATGTTCCTTCGGATCTCGATCCCCGGAGCGCCAGAAGACGGTCATGCCGAGATCGAAGATTACATCGCCACCCTGCCGGATCCCAACTATGGCGGACAGATGCAAGAGTTTGCTTTGGCGGGACATCGGGCAGAGTACCGACTGGATATCGCGTACAAGGAAATCCCTGTAGAGTTATCAGAGGGCGAAACAGCATCACTGCGCCACCCAAACTATCAGGCTGCCGATCTGGGCTATGGGCCGCTGCATCCCGATGCGATGCTGAGCCCTCGGGTCGCGCCTCAGATGATCGGGCTGGGTCTGCTAGAGGCGATCCCGGTTGAAGATCTGTTGGCCAAGGCTGATCCAGACGACATCGATGGCGACGGTATTTCAGGACGCCCGAATATCGTCTGGTCCGTCGAATATGGGGCACCAATGATGGGTCGGTTCGGACACAAGGCCGGTATGCCCACCATAATGGAGCAATCGGCAGCGGCCTTTGCAGGCGATATCGGCATATCCAGCCCGCTCTATCCCGCGCCGCACGGAGATTGCACCGAATTGCAGGTGAACTGCGTTGAAGTTTCGCATGGCGACAATGACGTGCGCGGGTTCGAGATTGATCAGCAAGGAATGGACCTAGTGGCTTTCTACAGTCGCAATCTCGGTGTGCCTGCGCGTCGCGAAGTGGATGACCCTCAGGTGCTGCGTGGAAAGGAAGTGTTCCACGCCACGGGCTGCGCGTCCTGCCATACGCCGTCACATGTCACTCACCGCATGGCAGACCGGCCCGAGCACAGTTTTCAGCTGATCTGGCCCTATACCGACCTGCTTTTGCATGACATGAGCGACGGTCTGGCAGACAATCGCCCCGAGGCCCGCGCGACAGGTCGCGAATGGCGCACACCGCCTTTGTGGGGCATTGGTCTGACCCAGCGTGTATCGGGCCACACACAATTCATGCATGACGGACGCGCGCGTAATCTGCTAGAGGCGATCTTGTGGCATGGCGGTGAGGCACAGGCTGCGCGCGACAGCGTTGTGTCGATGCCAAAGTCAGACCGCGATGCTTTGATCCGTTTTCTGGAAAGCCTTTGACCCATGCGTTACCTGCCCCTCATCGCTGCTTTGATCATACCCGTCGCCACACAGGCGCAGGATCGCGCGCCAATCCTGATGGATGTGACCGAAACGCATATCCTGCCCCTGTTCGACAAGTTGCCCGAGACAACCGGCGCACTCGTCAGCGCCGCTTTGGTAGATTGCACCCCGACCTCGCCCGCGCTGCGAGCCGCATATGATGCGGCCTTCGACAGCTGGATTTCCGCCAGCCATCTGCGATTTGGCCCAACCGAGGTAGATGACCGTGCATTTGCGCTGGCTTTCTGGCCTGACACGAAAGGGTTCACCGCGAAGGCGTTGTCACAGCATATCGCGACCGAGGATGACGCAGTGCAAAGCCCCGAAGCTTATGCCGAGACGTCCATCGCTGGGCGCGGCTTCTTCGCGTTGGAGCGGATGTTATACGATCCCGCGTTTGCCGAACAAGGTGATGCAGAATACCGCTGCGATCTTATTCAGGCGATCACGGCGGACATAGACGCCAACGCCCAAGCCATAACAGAAGGCTGGCAAACCTACGCGCCAAACCTGACCCAGCCCGGAGACAACAGCCCGTATCGGACGCAGGACGAAGCCCTGCAAGAGCTGTTCAAAGCCCTGTCTGCAGGGCTTGAGTTTACCGCAGATACACGACTGGGCCGCCCTTTGGGCACATTCGACCGGCCGCGTCCCAACCGGGCCGAAGCGCGCCGATCCGAGCGGTCCCTGCGTCACGTGGAACTGTCGCTAATCGCTCTGCGCGACCTGGCCGCCCGATTGTCCTTCGATTATCCCGAAGTCGCAGCCGAACTGGACGCCGCCTTTGCGCGCGCAATCGAGAACGCCCAATCCATTGACGATCCGGCGCTGGCCGGTGTCGCTGACCCGCACGACCGGTTCCGCATCGAAGCCCTGCAACAATCCATTCGGGATATTCGCGGTATTGCCTCCACCGAACTGGGTCCAACCCTGGGGATCAGCGCAGGTTTCAATTCGCTGGACGGGGATTGATCTGTGCCCTCACGTCGCCAATTCCTGACCGGCCTGGCCGCGACAACCCTGTCTCCGATCAAGGGGTGGGCGAGCGTCGGCGCACCTGACTTTCTGGCCGCAGGGCTGTTTCCCGATGGCTCGCACAGGTTGGCGGGTTTGGATGAAAAGGGTTCGACATTGTTCTCTTTACCCTTGCCCGCTCGCGGACACGCAGCCGCAGCGCATCCGTTCAAGGCGCAAGCCGTGGCATTTGCCCGCCGCCCCGGAACATTTGCCGTAGTCATTGACTGCACCACCGGTGCGCGGATTGCGCAGCTCACCGCCCCTGAAGCTCGCCATTTCTTTGGCCACGGCACATTCTCGGCGGACGGCACGGTTTTCTTCGCGACCGAGAACGACTATGAGGCCGGGGAAGGCCGCATCAGCATCTGGGATGCGGAAAGCTATGAACGTTTAGGTGAATTCTCCTCAGGTGGCATCGGTCCGCATGACATTCGCCTGATGCCGGATGGGCAAACTCTTGTAGTCGCCAATGGTGGGATCGAAACGCATCCCGAAACCGGGCGCACAAAGCTGAATCTGCCAGTTATGGCCCCTAACCTGACCTATCTGAGCCTGTCCGGCGCTGTTTTGGATCAGGTTTCGCTGCCTAAAGATCTGCACAAGAACTCGATCCGTCATCTGGCCGTTCGACAAGACGGGCTAGTAGGTTTTGCGATGCAGTGGCAGGGCAGCAGCGCGAAGCATCCGCCCCTGCTGGGCCTGCACCGCCGGGGCGAAAATGCTCGTCTACTGGCGGCCCCTGACAAGGATCAAAGCGCGCTGCAAGGCTATGCGGGCAGCATCGCCTTTGCGTCCGATGGTGCGACCATTGCCATCACTTGCCCGCGCGGCAACACATTGCATCAGTTCGACACAGCCAGCGGGGCATTGACGAATGCCTTTGCGTTAGAGGATGTGTGCGGCTTGGGTGCAGCAGCGGACGGGTTGGTCTTTACCACCGGAACCGGCCTGTTTGGCGTTTTGACCGGCGCTTCGCCTGCGATCCGCGCCCATAAGAAGTGCCAGTGGGACAATCATCTGATCCCGATCCGCCGCGTCGCGTAAAACTCGGTTTTCAATGTCACATAGTTTACACTTGGAAGAATCAAACTGCTGCCGTATTGGCGGGCGCGAAACTGGCACCCCCTACGTTAAGGACCGACTTGATTGAAACAGATGCCCGACGCACCGCATTCCATCTACGGGGTTGAGAAATGGGGCAAAGGCCTCATTGAGGTGACGAAGCAGGGCGAGATCGGCCTGCGCAATCCAATGGCACCCGATGCTGACGCGATTAGCCTGCCGGGCATCCTGAGCGATCTGGATGACCGGGGAATCAAAGCGCCGATGGTTCTGCGGGTAACCTCTTATCTGGAACACGAAATCGCGCATCTGAACGAAAGCTTCCGCGATGCCATCGCACGCGTGGGATACAAAGGGTCCTACCGCGGTGTATTCCCCATCAAAGTGAACCAACAGGCGCAGGTGGTCGACCGGATTGTCGAATACGGCAAGAAATACAGTTACGGGCTTGAAGCAGGTTCAAAACCCGAACTCGTTGTTGCATTGGCCCATCGTCTGGCCCCTGAAGCCTTGATCGTCTGCAACGGTGTCAAGGATGCCGAGTTCATCCAACTCGCTATCTTAAGCCGCAAGATCGGTTTCAACACAGTCATCGTTCTGGAAAGCCCGAAAGAGGCAGATACCGTGATCGAGGTCTACAATGAACTGGGCATCGAACCCCTGATCGGTGTTCGGGTCAAACTGACCAACCAGATCAGCGGCAAATGGGAAGAAAGTTCGGGGGACCGGTCTGCCTTTGGCATGAACACGGATCAACTGGTGGCGACAGTGGACAAGCTTAAAGAGGCCGGATTGTTGCACTGTTTGAAACTACAGCACTCGCATCTGGGCAGCCAGGTGCAGGACGTCAACGATGTCCGCCGTGCGGTGGGCGAGGCGTGCCGCTATTACACCGAACTGACCCGCGAGGGCGTGCCGCTGACCCATCTGGACCTGGGCGGCGGTATGGGCGTGGACTATACCGGTGAAAAGAAAGCCGCTGAAAACTCGATCAACTACACGGTCGAAGAATACTGCGCCAACGTCGTCGAAACCGTGGCCTACGCGATGGATGAGGCCGATATTGCCCACCCGACGCTGATCACCGAAAGCGGTCGTGCGGTCGTGGCAACCTCGTCGATGCTGGTGTTCAACGTGCTGGAAAGCACCCTCTATGACGCCCCCAATGGCCCCGAAGTTGAGCCAGACGATCACCATCTGGTCTCAGACCTCGCTGCTGTGCACGGTTACCTCAGCAAAGACCGCCTGCAGGAATGCTGGAACGACGCCAGCTTCTACCGCAATGAACTGCGCGCTCTGTTCCGCCGCGGCTATGTTGACCTGCGCCAAATGGCCCGCGCCGAACGCATCTACCTGTCATTGATGGCGCGCCTCAAAGCGCTGGCCGCCTCGGACGAGCTGGACACAGATGTGGACGAGCAGCTTGAGAAAGTCGCCGATATCTACCATTGCAACTTCTCGCTGTTCCAATCCCTTCCCGATGTCTGGGCCATCGACCAACTCCATCCCATCGTACCGCTTCAGGGCCTGAACCAGACACCCGACCGACGCGCAGTCCTGTCCGACATCACTTGTGACAGCGACGGCAAGATCGACCGCTTCATCCTGGCCGACGGCGTCTCACCCAGCCTGCCCGTGCATTCGCTGCCTGAAGACGACGAATACTTCATGGGGGTCTTCTTTGTCGGTGCCTATCAGGAAACGCTGGGCGATCTGCACAACCTGTTCGGCGACACCAACGTCGTCACCATCGACCTGCGCGCCGACGGTGGCTTTGACCTGCTGCACGAACAAGAGGGCGACACGATCAGTCAGGTCCTCTCTTACGTCGAGTTCGACCCACAAGATTGCGTCGCTGCCTTCCGCAAAATGGTGGACGAGGCGATCTCGACCGGCACTCTGAAAGCCAAGGACCGCAAAACCCTGATGAGCGCCTATCGCGACTCGATCAACGGCTACACCTATTACGAATAACCCCCTATGAGAGGAGATCACCCCCATGGGTTCACTTAATGGCAAAACTCTGGTTGTCGGCGCAGGCGGCGTATCCCACGCCGCCGTGCACAAGATGGCGATGAACTCGGACATCTTCACCGAAATCACTCTGGCCAGCCGCACGAAATCGAAATGCGACGCCATCGCCAAGGCGGTGAAAGAGCGTGTGGGTGTCGACATCGCAACCGCCGAACTGGACGCCTACAAGGTCGAAGACACGGTCAGGCTGATCAAGGAAACCGGGGCGGAAATCCTCGTGAACCTCGCCCTGCCTTATCAGGATCTGGTGCTGATGGACGCATGTCTTGAGGCCGGTATCCACTACCTCGACACCGCGAACTATGAACCCGAAGATGAGGCCAAGTTCGAATACCACTGGCAATGGGCCTATCAGGAACGGTTCAAAGAGGCCGGTCTGACCGCCATCCTCGGTTCGGGCTTCGATCCGGGCGTTACATCCGTCTTCGCGAAATGGCTGAAGAAGCATAAGCTGGACACCATCCGTCAGATTGACGTGCTGGACGCCAATGGCGGCTCGAACGATCAGGAATTCGCGACCAACTTCAATCCGGAAATCAACCTGCGCGAAGTGCTGGCCGAAGTCCGCCACTGGGAAGGTGGCGAGTGGAAACACTCCCCGGCGATGACCCATAAGGTCGAGTTCGACTTCCCCGCCATCGGCCCCAAGAACATGTACCTGATGTATCACGAGGAACTGGAGTCGCTCAGCACCCACTTCCCCGAGATCGAGCGCGCCCGCTTCTGGATGACCTTCGGTGACGCCTATATCACCCATGCCAAAGTGCTGGAAAACGTCGGCATGACCCGCATCGACCCGGTGATGCATGACGGTAAGGAAATCATCCCGATCCAGTTTCTGAAAACCCTGCTGCCCGATCCCGGTGATCTGGGCGCGGAAACCAAAGGCAAAGCCTGCATCGGCGATATCGCAACGGGTCAGGCCAAGGACGGCTCGGGCGAGAAAACCTTCTACATCTACAACATCTGCGACCACGAAGAATGCTATGCCGAGGTCGGCAGCCAGGCCGTCAGCTACACAACCGGCGTCCCTGCCATGATCGGCGCGGCACAGGTGCTGAAAGGCAACTGGACTGAGCCGGGCGTTTGGAACATGGAACAGCTGGACCCGGATGACTTCATGGCCATGCTGAACACCCACGGTCTGCCATGGCAGGTCCACGAACTCGACGGCCCGGTCGAGTTTTAATTTCATCTTTTCCTAAATACTCCGGGGGTCCGGGGGCAGCGCCCCCGGCCTCTCCATCACACGGAGACGCCGGTTATGTCCGACATGATGACCACACAAGCCGGCGACGCCGGCGCGTTCCGCAAATTCGACCTCACCCGCGTCCCCACACCCTGCTTCGTGGTCGACGAAAAAGCCGTCGAACGCAACCTGACCATCCTCTCCGACATTGGCAGGCAATCCGGCGCGCATGTCCTCAGCGCGCTCAAGGCGTTTTCGATGTTCTCGCTGGCCCCGCTGGTGCGCCAGCACCTCGGCGGCACCTGCGCGTCCGGTATCTATGAAGCCCGTCTGGGCCGCGAAGAATATGGTGGCGAGGTCGCCACCTTCTGCGCCGGATACAAAGACGCCGACATCGACGAAATCCTGTCGCTGTCCGACCACATCATCTTCAACAGCCCGGCACAAAAGGACCGCTTCCTCGCCAAGGCCCAGGCCGCCAACGTGCAAGTGGGCCTGCGGATCAACCCGGAGCACTCCGAAGGCGAGATCCCCAAATACGACCCCTGCGCCCCATGTTCACGTCTTGGCACACCGGTCAGCCAACTGACCGCCGAAACCATGACCGGTGTGGATGGGCTGCACATGCACACCCTCTGCGAACAGGGATTTGAGCCGCTGCAACGCACGTGGGAGGCCGTTGAACCCAAACTCAAACCCTTTCTGGATCAACTCAAATGGCTGAACTTCGGCGGCGGTCATCACATCACGCGTGACGACTATGACCGCGAAGGTCTGGTGAAATTCATCCAGGACATTCGCGAGACGTACGATGTCGATGTCTATCTCGAACCCGGCGAAGCCGTCGCGCTGGATGCCGGTATTCTGGTCGGAGAAATCCTCGACCTGCCAATCAACAGCATGAACCTTGCGATCACCGATATCTCGGCCACCTGCCATATGCCCGACGTGATAGAAGCCCCTTATCGCCCCGCCCTGATGGACGAGGCCGAGGCGGGTCATACCTACCGCCTGGGTGGTCCGTCTTGTCTGGCAGGCGACGTGATCGGGGATTACACATGGGACAAACCGCTGGAAATCGGCCAGCGGTTCGCTTTTCTCGATCAGGCGCATTATTCCATGGTCAAGACCAATACTTTCAACGGTGTTCCCCTGCCCACCATCGCCCTGTGGAACAGCGAAACGGACGAACTGAAAATCATCAAACAGTTCGGCTATGACGACTTTAAGGACCGCCTCTCATGAGCATTTTCCTCGACAGTGAATTGACCGAAGCCGAACGCACAGAGGACGCCCGATTTTGCGTTATTCCGGTGCCGCTGGAACGCACTGTCTCCTACGGCTCGGGCACCGCCATGGGCCCCGAGGCGATCATCGAGGCCAGCAACGAATTGGAACGCATCACCGGCCATGCCGAACCTTGCGTCGAGGGCATCTTCACCGAAGAACCACTGAACTGCGACGGCCCCCTGCCCGATGTCATGGAACGCCTCGCCCAACGCACCGAGGCCGCCATCCGTGCGGGCAAAATACCTGTCACTTTGGGCGGAGAGCATTCCCTCAGCTACGGCGCAGTCATGGGCGTGGCGCGCGCGCTGAATCAGCCCATCGGTATTGTGCAGATCGACGCCCATGCCGACCTGCGCAATGCCTATCAGGGCGAAAAGCACTCCCACGCCTCAGTCATGCATCTGCTGGCCGAAGAAGGCATTCGCCTCGCCCAATTCGGCGTCCGCGCCTTTTCCTCGGAAGAGGCCAAAAGCCGTTTGAAAAACCACGTCTTTCATATGGACGCCGAGGAACTTGTCACCCGCAACATCCACGCCGTAGACCTGCCCGAGGATTTCCCTGAACTGGTCTATGTCAGCTTTGACGTCGACGGTCTTGACCCCTCTCAGATGCCCGCAACAGGAACACCTGTGCCGGGAGGTTTGGGGTATTATCAGGCCTTGCGTCTGGTCGAACACGCCCTGAAAGGCCGCACATGCGTGGGCTTCGACGTGGTCGAACTGGCCCCGGACGGCAACGCCGCCTGGGACTTCACTGCCGCTCAGATCGTGTATCGCCTGATGGCGGCCTGTTAAGCCTCAGAGGTTTCGTTCAACTCCATATGCCCTTCGCCTTTGTTCAGGACACGGCGCAGCATGGGCTCGAAAAACTCCAGCGGTTTGGTCGGGTAATCCGGGTCGAACGCTTTCTGATCGTATTCGTGACAGAAATAGCGGCAGTCCTCCCAATAGGGGCTGTCGCGGTACTTGTCACGCGCATTGCGATCACCGCCGAGGTGATGGTTGTAGTAGTACCCCTGAAACACGCAGTGATGTTTGAGAATCCAGTAGGTCCGCTCGCTGACATAGGGCTTCATCATCGCCGCTGACAGCTCACCATGGTTGTAGGGCGACAGAATATCGCCGGTGTCGTGGATCAGGGCGGCAACTACCAGCTCTTCATCTGCGCCGTCCTCATACGCGCGCGTTGCGGCCTGCAGGCTGTGTTGATAGCGGTTCACGGGATAAGGTGTCCATTCCTCGTCCAACGACCGAATGGCGTCGAGTATACGGTCAGGCAAAGCGGCATTATATGCCTCTTCATACTCCATAACGGCGTCCCAGTCGGCCTTGGTCGCTTCTTCAAAACTGGTCCAGGTGGGTTTGTGGCTTTTGTCCAGCATGGCTGATCCTCCGGCGTGTTTCCTGAGCTAAAGACTACTGTGGCTTTGCTGTTCAAAAAAATGAATTGATTTTATCGGTTTGATGAAAAAATACTTTCGTTATGCAAACCAAAGCTCTTGAGACCTTTCTCTGTGTTGCCGAAACGGGTGGTTTCCACGCAGCGGCTCGTAAGATGAATGTGACTCAGACTGCTGTCAGCGCGCGCATTCGCCTGATCGAAGAAGAAACCGGCAGGCCATTGTTCACACGCGGTGCCGGGGGCACGGCACTGACTGAATTCGGCCGGCAATTCAAACCTTACGCGGAACAGATGCTGTCATTGTGGGCCTTTGCGTCGCACGATTTACCGATGCAGGCGCAGAGCCGCCCGGCGCTGCGCTTAGGCGGGCAACTCAGCATCTGGGACCCATTGCTGGTGGATCTCGCGGTACGCTTTGAACAGCGTTTTGACAAACTGTTGTTGACGCTGAACTACGATCACGATCTCGACATGGTCGAAGCGGTGGCAACTCATGTGTTGGATGCAACCGTCACCCATGAAAAACCTACGGACCGGCGTGTCACATGGTGCGAACTGGAACCTGAGGTTTTGTCATTAGTGCAGACACCGCAGAAGGAAACCGCCGAAGATGATTTGGTTTTCGTCAATCTTGAGCTGGGCGAGGTTTATCAGGATCACGTGAGATCCGCCGCACGACGAGCGTCCGGGCAAACTCTGTTTCTGGGCAATTGCATGATGGCGCTGCGCTATGTCCTGAAGCGCGGGGGATGCGGCTATTTCCCTGACTATGTTATTTCGGACCACCTCATCTCAGGCGAACTGGAACGCGTGAAAGATAGCGTCGCCTTGCCGTTGCCGATGTATCTGGTTACGCGCAGTGACCAGCCCGAGTTTGACGAACTTCGCAGTTGTCTGGCGGATCTGCGCGCCTAAGCGGGTGTCGCCATGGCTTTGTCCGAGCGCGCTTGCTTGCGCAGAATAGGACGTCCCGCAATCAGCAGGAAAATGCCCGAAATCAACACCCCCATTATGGCAGGCAGATAGAGCAGAATCCAAAGCTTTGGGTCATCTATGACGACCGGAGAAACAAACCCGCGCACACCTTCAAGCAGCACCAGAATGGTGAACGCACCCAGGATTTGCGGCCAAAGCCCGAACCGGGAAAAACTGCCCAACATCAGTGTTGAATACCCAGCCAGCGCAACGGCGACACAGATAGCAATCCAGGAAAACCGCTGGTGCAATTCTTCGACCAGCTTTCCTTCGTTATACCCTTCTGCGGCAGAAATCTCAGCCCGGTTTTGGATCAGCTCAAGCGTTGGAATGGCTTCCAGACTGCGCTGGGCCATTGGGCTGGCGCTGGTCAACTCCGATATGTCGTAAGACGCATCCTGAAACAGGGTCGAGGACAACCGCCTTCCCTCTTTGGTCAGCCGCAGCGCTACGCCATCGACCATGACAAGGTGAATACCGGTGTCATTGTTGACCAGATAAGCTGTGGCACTGGAATAGCTGACCGCGTTTTCCTGATCGCGCCGGTCCGAAACGAATACCTCATGCAGCGTTCCATCCAGATCAATACGCCCGATATACACCGTGACATCTTCGGCGGGGTGCAGAAACTCGCCTTCGTTCAACAACTGGGCCGTCACATCCCCTGCGACTTCGGCCTGCCGTATTTCCAGCTGCTCGACCGAGGCAGGCCGCAGGAAAACACTGATAGACGCCATCATCAGGCCAGTGATCGCACCAAACAGAACAACAGCACGGGCCAACCTGCGTGGGCTGGAGCCTGTGGCCAGCATCACCGTCAACTCACTTTCACGGCTAAGGCGGTTGGTGGCATAGACTGCTGCCGCAAAAACCGCCATCGGCATGACTGTACGGATCAGGGTTGGCAGCGTCAGCGCGGTAAATTCGAGAAACACCATTGCCGATTGCCCACCGCTAATGACACGGTCGAACAGGCTGACAGAGCGGGTGATCCAGAACACGCCCACCAACACAAGGGTGAAAAAGCCGAACAATATCAGCAATTGCCGCAGGAAATATCCGTCAAAACGCGACATGGGCCCTCGTGCGTGTGTTTGTTAATTTGCAGCGGACACTAGGCCATTCTGTCGGCAGAGGAAACAGGGATTGGCAGCCTGCATCGCGGGGTGCGCGTGCCGCAATTTACTGTCAGCGTCGACCGCCCGCGGTATCGAAAGGCACGGAACTTTGAAAAAAGCAGCACTTCGTGGCACATTTAACAGATTACTTGGAATGGAGTTTGAAGCATGGCCCTGTTTTTTTCCCGCCGCACATACAATGCACAAAAAAAGAAATTCACCTTCAAGCCTGCCGCAAAGACCAGATACGTACACATCACCCAACAAAGCCCGGGGGGTAAAATTCGTAAGGGCAGCATCATCAAGAAAGCCAAATGGCTGAATCTTGTCCGCCAAGAAGGCGGAGACTCTGACGTCCTGATCTATGTCCACGGGTTCAACACAAGCCAGAAAAGCATGCTGGATCGGTTGGCGAAAATTGAAAGTAATCTCAGGTCCGACGGGTATCAGGGGGCGGTCGTCGCCTTTGACTGGCCCAGCGACGGATCGGTTCACGCCTACGACTCTGACCGTAACGATGCCAAGACTGTAGCCCCACATCTGGTCGGGGACGGGATACTGCCGCTTCTGGGAATGTCTCCTCGCCCCAAGGTGCACCTCATTGCACATTCCATGGGGGCTTTGGTCGTCCTGCGCGCATTTTCGGACTTCGGGGATGCCGCCGGACCGGGAAACAAGATCTGGTCGGCGGATCAGGTCGTGTTCGCGTCTGGCGATGTCGATTCAAAGTGGTTGGAAAAAGGCGCATGGGGGGATCTGGTGCTGAAAAAGCGCAGCAAGCGCTTCACCAACTATTACAGCGGCAAAGACAAGGTTCTGGCCCTGTCCGGGGGGATTGTACACGGCGGGCGGCAGCGGGCGGGTCGCGTCGGGATGCCCAAGCTGACCTCGAAAGGTCATTGGGATATTTTTTGCGACCACCAATACCTGCGAGAGGTTCCCAAGGGTCAGCGCAAGTTGATGAAATCTCATCGCTGGTGGTTCGACAGCAACGGGTTTTACCAAGACCTCGCCCTGACGATCGACGGCCATCCGGCAAAAACGATGCCGACCCGGCAGAAAACGAATATCGGAGACCAGGCATTGGTGGTCTGATCACTCGGTTGCCCAACCTCTCTTTGGGGCTGAAGCGCTGTCGCAAAGTTAACTGGAGATGAACGACATATTTGCTGCGCGTTCACATGGCCACTGCATAATGTTCTGTGCGGAGGTGGCCAATTCGCTTGCCATGTCCTTTAGTGAAACGGTTTTGACTGCCTGCGGAGCATTGACGCCAATGCATAAACCTTCGACACCAGAAGCTGCGGCACTAAACGCTCACATACTCAAGAAGACCGACGCGGAATACGACGTCGCAATGTGGGCCGCGTGCGCCTTGGCGGCACTTCATATGAAAAGAACTGATTTGTTTCAGGATTATCGGCAAATCTGGGCTCAGAAACTGGGCGCCATGTCCCAGCCCGAGAAATCGGACTGACTGCAAACTCTGCGCAAGAAGCACTGAAACCCGTCTTTGGCGGTCGACAGTGTTTACACCTAAATCGCGCGCACAGAGTCTTCTGTGGGCTGCACGCATCCCGGTCAAGTTCTCGCTTAGGATTTAAATGGCAGGGGCAGCAGGGTTCGAACCCGCGACCTACGGTTTTGGAGACCGTCGCTCTACCAACTGAGCTATACCCCTGTGGTGAGCACCCAGATATGCCAGCCGCGCAGCGGACTCAAGAGGCTTTTTCAGATTCCACACCACTATCTGATCCGACAAACAAGTTGCGCAAAATGTGCAGTGCGCTAAGACAAGGTTCGGTCAGCTAAAGGAAGCCCGTGTGAACCTCCGCAAGAAGATCGCAGACAGCGAAGTTGTGCTGAACTGGGTGGCACGTCGGATCGCCAGCTATATTCGATGGGTCAACCGCAACACGCGCTGGCAGCGCATCGGGTATGAAGAACTGGACCAATTGGCCGAACAGGGTGAGCCGGTCATCGTTGTCCTGTGGCACCAGCGGCTGGCGCAGTCCCCGTATTTCTTTCCACTGGACAAGGGCAGGATCTGTTCAATCACATCCGCGGCCCGCGCTGGCAGCATGGTGGGTCGGGTGCAGGAACAGTTCGGCATGGACACAATCGCCATGTCCAGCCACAAGCGCCACGTGGCATTGTCGCGCGAAGTGCTTGGGAAGATGAAACAGGGCATTTCCATTGGTATTGCTGCCGATGGGCCGCGTGGGCCAGAACGGGTTCTGTCGACTGTGCCTCTGGTCTGGGCGCGCACCTCGGGCAAACGTGTGTTTGGTATCACTTTTTCTGCAAAACACGGGCGCGAGGCCGGTACATGGGACCGCCTGCTGATGCCACGCCCCTGGCGCAATGAAGGGGTGTTTTTGTGCCGCGAATGGACCGAAACGGTGCCGCGCAAGGCCAGCGAAGAAGAATTTGAGGCCCTGCGCCTGAGCCTTGAGCAGCACATGAATGACATCACGGCAGAAGCCGACCGGTTGGTGGGGCGTGAGCCGTGGTCGCCTGACGCTTAACCGCCCCTGAGGCGTTGCATCAGATAAACCTCGCTGCCTTCCGGGATCGGTTCAGTCAGCCCCGTGGCGATGACGCGCCCATCAATCGCGATGGAAACGCCCGCAGCGATGGGGGCCTGCAATTGCGGATGGGCCTGAACCAACGCCCGCAAAAGTTCGCCAGTGGTTTTGGCCTCAACCTCCACCACCTGTTGGCCCCCGGTCAATGACCGGAGGCCGGACCAAAGGTGGACCTCAACCATTGTCCTTGAGCGCAGCCAGAATACGCGGTGGCGACATGGGCAGTTGCTTCAACCGCACGCCCGCCGCATTGGACACTGCGTTGGCGATGGCCGCCAGTGGCGGCACGATGCCTGTCTCACCCACGCCGCGCACACCAAACGGGTGGCCGGGGTTGGGCACTTCGACAATCACCGTGTCAATCATCGGCAGGTCGCTAGCAACGGGAATGCGATAGTCGAGGAAGATCGAGTTCTGCAACCGCCCGTCCTCGCCATAGATGTATTCCTCGTTCAGAGCCCAACCGATGCCTTGCGCGGCTCCACCCTGGAATTGACCCTCAACATAGGTCGGGTGGATCGCCTTGCCGGCGTCCTGAATGACCGTGTAACGGGTGATCGAGGTCTTGCCGGTTTCAGGGTCGACTTCGGCATCGACGATATGGGTCCCAAAGGACACGCCCGCACCTTCCGGGGTTGCTTCAAAGTGGCCCGAGATCGGACCACCGGTTGACCCCATATCCGCAGTGATGTCGGCCAAAGGCATCGGGTCAAAATCGCCCGCGTTGGGGCCCGAGGGCACCGCGCAACCGTCTTCCCATTTCACTGCATCCACCGGAATTCCCCATTTGGTCGCCGCGCGTTCACACAACTTCTCAACTGCGTGTTTCGCGGCCTTGATCGTCGCCAAACCCGAAGCATAGGTCACACGCGAGCCGTGGCTTACGTCGTTGTAACCCAGTGTCGCGGTGTCGGCGACGGTCACGCGGATGTTTTCGTAGGCGATGCCCAGAACCTCGGCCGCCATCAGCGCCATCGACGCACGTGACCCACCAATGTCGGGCGTGCCGACCATCAACTGGGCCGAGCCATCCTCGGACAGGGCCAAAGACACGCTGGTCTCACCACCATGATTGAACCAGAACCCACAAGAGATCCCGCGCCCCTGCCCCGGTTTCAGCGGTGCCGCGTAATGCGCATGCGCCTTGGCAGCCTCAAGCGTTTCGACCAGACCAATGCGTTCATAGGTCGGGCCGTAGCTGGCCTTGGTCCCCTCATGGGCTGCGTTTTTCAGGCGCACATCAATGGGGTCCAGACCAAGCTTGTTGCACAGCTCATCAATAACCGACTCGACTGCAAATGCCCCCATCGGCGCACCCGGCGCCCGGTACGCTGCCTGCTTGGGCCGGTTCGACATCACGTCATAACCGATCTGCTTAACGTTGGTCAGATTGTAGGGCGCAAAGGCGCACATGGCGGTCATATCGCCCGGCGCACCCGGGAACGCCCCACCTTGCAGGCGGAACACGCCTTGAGCCGCCGAAATTGTACCGTCCTTTTTCATCCCGATCTTTACGTCCATCGACGCAGAAGAGGTCGGGCCAGTGGCGCGGAACACTTCTGAGCGCGTCATGACGATCTTAACCGGACGATTGGCCTTGCGGCTCAGCGCCAGTGCAACAGGTTCAATGAAAACTGTGGTTTTGCCACCAAACCCGCCACCAATTTCAGACGCGGTGACACGCAGTTGCGAGGTTTCGATGCCCAGCAACGCAGCACAGGTTTTCTGCGCAATCCAGTGGCCTTGCGTTGTGCACCACAGCTCGCCTTTGCCGTCGTTGCCCAGCATGCCCAGACAGGCGTGTGGCTCGATGTAACCCTGGTGCGTCGCCTCGGTCACAAAGCTGTCTTCGATGACCAGATCGGCCTCGGCAAAGCCAGCCTCGACATCGCCGTGACCGCTTTCATGGTAACGGACAACGTTGGGGTGCATCCCTTCGGGCACGGAATAGTCTGCCGCGCCTTCGCGGATGACGGGTGCGTCCGAAGCCATTGCCTTGTCCACGTCGGTGACATGGGGCAGCACTTCGTATTCGACCTCGATCAGCTTGAGCGCATCACGGGCCGCAAGCGCAGACGTCGCCGCAACAGCCGCCACCGCGTGACCGTCATACAGCGCTTTCTCACCAGCCATGACGTTTTCCAGAACATTCCAGAACTCGCCTTCCAGCCCCGGCTTGAAGGGCACATCTGCAAAATCCGCCCGGGTTACAACGGCTTTGACATCCTTATGCGCCTCGGCCTTAGACGTGTCGATCTTCACGATCCGCGCATGGGCGTGAGGGGAACGGAGAACAGCGCCGTGCAACATTCCCGGCGCTGAGATATCCGCGCCGAACTTGGCGCGGCCTGTTACCTTGTCCAGACCGTCAGGACGGTTGGGGCGGGTGCCCACAAAAGTGAAACCTGATTTACGATCGTCCAGAGCCATTACGACGCCTCCCGCATCTCAGCCGCCGTATCCATCACGGCGCGAATGATTTTGTCGTACCCGGTGCAGCGGCACAGGTTGCCTGCCAGCCAGTACCGGGTTTCCTCTTCAGTCGGGTTCGGGTTCTTCTCCAAAAGCGACTTGGCCGCCACCAGAATACCCGGAGTGCAGATACCGCACTGCAAAGCAGCGTATTCGATCATCTTCTTTTGCAGCGGATGCAGAACGTCGCCATCTGCAATGCCTTCAACGGTTTCGATCTGCTTGCCCTCGGCCTCGACGCCCAGCATCAGGCAGGAACAGACCAGACGACCATCAACGGTGACGGAACACGCACCGCAATCCCCGGTGCCGCAGCCCTCTTTCGCGCCGGTCAGGTTCAGCTTATCGCGCAGACAGTCCAGCAGGGTTTCGCGCGGGTCACAGAGGTATTCAACCGCGTCTCCGTTCACGGTGGTGGATACGTGGAGCTTGCTCATGCGTTTTCTCCCTTCGCGCGGGCATAGGCGATTTTCGCGGCGCGCTTGGCCAGAACGCCAGCGACTTCGGTACGGAATGCGATCGTGCCGCGCTTGTCGTCGATCGGGTTGCAGGCGGCAGAGGCGGCGGCAGACAGCGCATCCAGCGCGGCATCGTCCAGCGTACTGCCGACAAGGGCTTTCGCGCAGTCCTCGACCAGCAGAACGGTGGGGGCAACCGCCCCCAGCGACACCCGAGCCTCGGTTATGGTGTCTCCGTCCAGACGCAAACTTACGCCGACGCCAACAACGGCGATGTCCATTTCCGTACGCGGAATAAAGCGAAGATAGGCATCACCCGCGTTGTCGCCCCGGGCGGGGATGTTGACGGCCGAGATGACCTCGCCCTTCTTCAGTGAGGTCTTGCCGGGGCCGGTTGGGATATCCTCGACTGCAACCTCACGGGTGCCGTCAGGGCCAGTGACCGTGACGGTCACACCCGCTGCCACCATCGCGGGCACGGAATCAGCCGCCGGAGATCCGTTGCACAGGTTCCCGGTCAAAGTTGCGCGCCCCTGCACCTGTGTCGATCCGATCAGATCCATCGCCTCAACCACACCGGGCCAGTCTTTGCCCAATTCCGGGTGCTCGCTCATCTCCGCACCCGTCGCGGCCACACCCAGTGTCCAGCTGCCATCAGCATTGCGGGTGATGTCGTGTACACCGTTGATTTTCTTGATGTCGATCAGCGTGTCGGGCGTTACAAGTTCCGAGCGCAACTGCACCAATACATCGGTGCCACCCGCCAGAAACCGTGTGATGCCCGTCGCATTTGCGGCCAGAGCCGAAGCTTCGGCAAAGCTGGCGGGGCTGTGATAATCCATGAAGCTACCTCGTACCTGTTGGTCAGGAATATCTGGGTTCGCGGCGACGTTAATTCACCCCTCGTCCGGCGTCCATGGGGTCAAACGACTAAAATTGATCTTCAAAGTTTTGCTTTTGAACAGCGATCAGAGATCGATTTCAATCACTCCATCCGGTTCCGCGGCTCGGCTTTGGCACAGGATCATAGCCCCTTCGCGCTGTTTCTTGGACAAAACGAAATCCCGGTGCTCGACGTCACCCGAAAGAACGCCGCATTTGCACACCCCGCAGATACCGTCGGAACATTTCACGTCCACGTGAAACCCGGCCTCGTTCAGCACTTGCGCCGCATCCTTGTCTGCAGGCACTGGCAGCGCTTTGCCAGAACGCGCAAGCTTGATTACAAACGGATGGTTTTCATATTCGGGCATTTCAGGAACCGAGAAATATTCCAAGTGTCGGGCTTCGTCGGGGAAGCCTTGCTGCTCAGCCGCCTGCATGACTCCGTCCATATAACGATCAGGCCCGCAGGTGTAGACATGCCATCCGTCCTGATAGCCGGTCAGGATCGCATCCAGATCGGCGCGGGTACCTTCATCTGAGAAATGATAGTGCACGCGATCTGCCCAGGGCATCGCGGCCAGATCCTCCAGATACCCTGCTGAGTCCCGTGTGCTGGAAGAGTAGTGTAGTTCGAACTCATAGCCCAGCGCGTGCAGGCGATGGGCGAAGGCAATCATCGGAGTGATGCCGATACCACCGCCCATCAGGAAGGTTTTGGTGGCCCTCTCATCCAGCTCAAAGTGGTTGATCGGCTTCGAGATGAAGACTTTGCGCCCTTCGTTGAAAATGCGATGCAATAGTGCCGAACCACCACGCCCTTCATCTTCGCGCAGCACACCGATCTGATAGGCCGACCTGTCTGAGGGATCGCCGGACATCGAATATTGCCGCAGGAATTCCGGAGCGACCAATACGTCCAAATGTGCGCCCGCTGCCCATCCCGGCAGGGGCGCACCGTCCAGCGATGAGAATTCATACTTCGTGACATCGGCAGTCATCTTGTCGACCTTGGTCACAGCCACACGCATCACCGGTGCATCACCGGCTATCTGATAGTGATGGATGACTGACATATCCCCGCTGGCCTTGCGGGCCTTGTATTCATCGGCTGTCACCATGGCCTCGTAGGCCGCAATCCCGGCCTCACGATCCATAGCAAAGGGATAGGGCCACGGGTGCGGGGCAAGGTAGGCGGGATAGACGGCCAGCGTCTGATCTTCGTATTTCAGGTCCAGATCCGTTTGCAGGTCACGCCGGTTCAATGGATGCGTTGTGGGGCGATAGGACCCGTCCGGCTGAAGCTCGATGTCCCACCACCATTTCTTGATGTCATTCAGACCGCCATTGCCGACCGCATCGTCCAGTTTGGCCAGCGCGGGCGCGGCAGAGGGGATGTTCATCGCGGCCCAGCGGAACGGGCGTTCCTTGAAGATGCCTTCCAGATTCCAGGGGCAGGTTTTCATGCACCGCCCGCACATCGCCCCTCCTGGTGTTGTCACACGGTAAGTGGCGCATTTCTGACTGTCGGATTTCCAGATTTCGTAGCCGTTGAACATCAGCTTCGGCCCGGCCGTGATCGCCCCCGAAGGGCATTCGCGCGCGCACTTGTTGCAAGACTCGCAAAAGCTTTGCAGCCCGAAGTCAATCGGCTTGTCATACTCCATCGGCATATCGGTGGTCACAGCCCCGGACTTCAGTCGTGGGCCGAGATAAGGGTTCAGGATCACCTCTCCGATACGACTGACCTCACCCAGACCGGACAGCAACAGAAGCGGCGGTTGCAGCACCTCGCCATCCATCACCGTATGCGCTTTGGCCTTATAGCCGAGGTTGCGAATTTGTTGTGCAATCACCCCACCCAGCAAAGAAAAGCGCAGATAGGCACGCATGGATTGGGCCACGCTGATCCAATCGTCGCCGCTGGCCCCTTCCATCGTTTCATAGCCCTGATCGATGATCATGCTGATGGCCTGATCATGGGGCGGGACGATTTCTTCGCCCGTCGCATCGTGGGAGTACCACGCCCAGTCCGGGCAGCGACTTAGACCTACCGCATCAACCCCAAGGAAATAGGTCGCTGCTTTTACATTCGCCGCATTCCGAGCGGCATCAGTTGGCTTTGCAACCTCGGCGCTTTCACCATCCTGCAACAATACAAACGCACCCAAGGCGCGCCGCTGAGCAAAGCTGGGCGCTGCCTTGCGAACGTAGTACCCGCCTTTCGCAGCGTCCTGCAGCGACTTGCCCATATCGCCGAACTGAGCACGGGCAAACATGTCGGCACGTTTGGGTACACGGGCGACGTTTTCTTCGTCGATATACGTGGTCGGCGTCTCGACCCGTTTGAGTTTCTCGAACGGATGGGCTCCGTCCACATAGCGCCGTTTGGAATACGGATCCCGGTTCAGGGCATTTTTGGCAAAGCCAGTTCCCAGCCACCATGCCGGCCCTTGTGTGTGAAACCAGGGCTGTTGCGCCATGGGCTTGAGCGGACGGTCATGTGCTATCGGCATTTCGGTCGTCACAGCGGCCAACCCGAAACGATTGCCCAACCAAGGTACGACGATCTCGCCTTCTTCGACAGACGCTAAGCCAGCGGCCACAGCCAGCTTGCCCAAATCAACGTCCGAGGACATCATGCTGTGCGCCCGGGCGTCGAAGCCCAGAAGGCGGATATAGTTGGCGATAACCACTGCATTCTCGGTGGCCAGCAAACAGGCGCGATGATCCTGCGCGTCGATGATCCAATTGGCACCCGGCTCGGACGGATCCGGATCACGGTTGTGTTCGTACAGAAACACGATGCTGTGCCGGTGGCTGTCCATCGGTCTGGGCGCCGCCTCCATACTGTCTTTCAGATCGGCCATGATAACGTCGATCCCCGAGGCCAGCGTCTTGGTCTGCCGGGTACGCAAAGCTTGGGCAAGCCGGTCGATATCCGGGTTACGGCGCGGTTCGTTGAGCAACGCATCAGATGGCATGGGCCCGCAGCCCATCATTGACGCATCGTTGAAATACCCGAATGCTTTCAGATGGTTGGCGCATTCCAGCGGATCTGACGGTATCTCGGACACAACCGGGTTTACCAGCCCGTCGCGGATCGCGTCCATCATCGCCTGAAACTCGCCCATCGCATTGACGATACTGTCTGGCTGATCCGGTCGGTGAAAGCTCAGGTCGGCCATCGAAGGCACAAGCGACAGGTTCGGCGCGTCGTCCATCCGGGCCAACCGCTCCAGCGGGTAGCGTCCCATGTGAACGGGCCGATTCTTGTCCGAGAAAAAGCGGATCCCCATCGCATATCTCCTGTTGCTGCCAATTTCGTAACTCAGCATGGACAGCAAAACCATTCATACTTAATCATAAATGGTATGAGCAAAATCGATTTCAGTGACCTTGACGGCAAGGTTCTTCGCACGTTTCTGACGATACTCGAGGAAAATTCGGTCTCGAAAGCTGCGGACCGACTTGGAGTATCGCAATCGGCGATCAGCCATACGCTGTCCAAGCTTCGGCAAGTTTTGGGCGACCCGCTTTTTGTTCGTTCAGGTCAAGGCCTGACCCCGACCGAGCGCGCCTTGGCTCTGAAGGAGCCCACGCAAAAGGTGCTGGATGGGATGCGCGCGCTGACCGAAGGTCGGCCGTTCGATCCGTTGTCTGAACAGATCAACATTCGCATCGCCACCAATGATATGCCACGTGAGTTGCTCTTTCCGCAGCTCCTTCGTGAAACCCGCGCCGAAGACGTGCGTCTGCAACTGGAATTCATCCCCTCGGGCGTTCCCGATCCTGATCTGCTGCGCAGCGACCGGTGTCAGTTGATGCTGACCCCGCTACCGCCGGACGGGCCTGATATCTTTCAAAAATGCATACTCGAAAGCCCGCTTATGATCTTCTACGACGCGACACAACGTACACCGCCAGACAGTTGGCGGGCCTATTGCGACCGTGATCATGTCGAGGTGCGTTTTGCAGATGGGCGCAACGCGCGTGCCGTAATGCGCGGCGTCGATCAAAGCCAGATCAGACCAGCGATTGTGACCCTGCCACATTTCAACGCGATTCCGGCCTTTGTTCAGGGCAGCGACCTGATCTCAACCGACACTGCGCTGATGCAACAAGGACCGCTTGCAACGTTGGACTGCGCGCCTCTGCCTTTTGATTGCCCACCTGTCTCAATCTACATGGTTTGGCACCAGAGATCGGCAAATGATCCAGCGCATCGCTGGTTGCGCGCACGGATCGAGGCCATCGCAGCCTCCCTTCAAACCTGAGACAACAACCCGTTGCGCATGATGTCGACCAATTGTGACCGACGCGGCTTGTCACCCCGATCATGCAAGCGCAGGGTAGCGGCGCGATCATCAATATCTCAGCTTTTGCCGCATTCGAACCTGATCCGGTATTTCCAACCTCGGGCGTGTTCCGGACCGGGTTGGCCGCCTTCACCAAGCTGTTCTCGGACAAATATGTCGCCGAAAACATCCGAATGAACAACGTTCTTCCGGGCTTCATCGACAGTTTGCCCGAGAAAGAAGAGTTCCGCAGCCGTATTCCAATGGGGCGCTATGGGCATAGCTATGATGAGATCGCCTCGGTCGTGGCCCTGCTGGCATCCGAAGGGGGCGGCTACATCACCGGACAGAACATCCGTGTGGATGGTGGTATCACCCGGTCTGTCTGTACTCAGAAGCGTGCCTTTACCAAATGTGTCAGCGCCGCGCCGGATTCAAAGAAGGCGCGGCGCACGCGTGTCCAGCTTTCGCGATGCTCGGGCACGGCGGGCACGGGTAAACGTGTGGGATCTTCGGCAAGAAGGCTTTCAGCCATCATTCGACCAAACACCGTGCCGGGTCCGATGCCGCGACCGGAATACCCGTGGGCAGCCAAAGCGTTCGGGCCGATCTGCGTGATCTTCGGTATATGGTCTGACGTCATGGCGATCCGCCCGTGCCAACCCTGTTCAAACGGCTGGTCGGTCAACTGCGGATAAAGCTCTGCCAGTTTGCGGCGGACCCACCCTTTGTGCGCGCTCTGACCTGCATGTCCCAGATCGCCCATACCGCCAATAATCATCCGCCCTGCCTGATCCATGCGGAAAGACGTCATGATCAGACCAGTGTCCCAGCACCCTTCTGCTTGCGGTAAAATACTCGCGCGCAAATTATGCGAGAGCGGGGCGGTAGCGTACTGGAAATAGTAGACCGGCACATAAGCTGGTGCGGTGTTTGACAAACCAAGATGATAGGCGTTGGTCGCCTGAATGACGGACTTTGCTCGTACCACCCCTTTGGGTGTGGTCAGCACCCATTGGCCGTTTTCATGACGCATGGTCTGCACCGGGCTTTGCCCATGTATCTGCGCCCCGGCTTGCGCAGCCGCTCGCGCCAACCCCACCACGTAAGCCAGCGGTTGTATGGTTCCGGCGCGGGGGTCGAACAGTGCCCCATGGAAGGCATTGCTGCCGGTCCGGTCACCCGCCTGATCCGCTGACAGCAGCTCCACCGGCGCACCTGACGCGCTCAGCTGAGCATGGCGCGTCTGCAGGTCCTTCAGCCCGGCAGCAGAATGCGCGCAATGCAGGGTTCCGTTGCGCACAGGTTCACAGGCGATTTTGTACTCTTCGATCAGCGCGAACACGTCTGACGGCGCTTGGGCCAGCAGATCAATCAGGCGGTCACCAGCCACCTGTCCGATATGAGCGCGGATTTCGTCCGGCGGAAGCCAGAGGCCGGCATTGGCCAAACCGACATTGCGGCCCGATCCGCCGAAGCCTATCTCATATGCCTCAAGCAAACAGACCGACGCGCCACTACGGGCTGCCGTCAATGCCGCTGAACATCCAGTGTATCCGCCCCCAATGACGGCCAGATCAACTTCGGTGTCGACGCACAGAGGTGGGGCTGAGACCGTTTCGGAGCAGGTGCTGCGCCAAAGAGCATTTTCGGGATCGTTCACGTCTGGCCTCTGAGTCTTTTGCGCGGATCATCTTATCGAAAACAAACCTTTGCAAGCGGAGTCGCTCAGGCGCAGTTGCAACGAAAAAGACCTCTTTGATGCATATGCACCAAAGAGGTCTTTTTTTAAGAAATGATGGAAACGGGCGGAAGCCGCCCGGAAACCGTCAGACGTCGATCGATCGTGCGATCAATTCCTTCATGACCTCATTGGTACCGCCGTAGATCATCTGAACCCTCGCATCCGCATAAAGGCGTGCAATCGGGTACTCCATCATGAATCCATAGCCGCCGAACAGTTGCAGACATTCATGCATGATCTCGTTCTGCACCTCGGATCCCCAGTACTTCGCCATCGAGGCGGTAGCCGCGTCCAGCTCTCCGGTTTCCAGCTTGGCAACACAATCGTTGATGAAGCTGCGCAGAACCTCGGCTTTGGTCTTGCATTCCGCCAGCTTGAACCGGGTGTTCTGGAAGTCCATCACCCGTTGCCCAAAGGCCTTGCGTTCCTGAACGTATTTCACCGTTTCAGCGATAGCGAAATCAATCGCGCCCAGCGCCATGATCGCGATGTTCAGCCGTTCCCACGGCAGCTGTTTCATAAGCTGGTAAAAGCCCTGCCCTTCCTCGGCCCCTAGCAGGTTGGTCATCGGCACCTTGACGTCTTCAAAGAACAACTCGGCCGTATCGTTGCCCTTCATGCCCAGTTTTTTAAGGTTCCGTCCCCGGCGAAAGCCTTCCGCCCCTTCAGTTTCGACCACGATCAAAGACACACCACGCGCGCCTTCGGATTTGTCTGTCTTGGCTGCCACGATGATCAGATCAGCAGACTGCCCATTTGTGATGAAGATTTTCGAGCCGTTCAGCCGATACGAGTTTCCGTCTTTCTCGGCCACTGTCCGCACAGCCTGCACGTCTGATCCAGTGCTGGGTTCCGTCATCGCCAACGCACCGACCATTTCGCCCGAAGCAAGTTTGGGAAGCCATTTGTGTTTTTGATCCTCGCTTCCATAGGCCGTGAGGTAGTGCGTCACAATCGACTGAATGCCATAGCCCCAACCGGCATCGCCGCGCGCGCCCTGTTCATAGGCTGTGATTGCGTCGAAGCCCATACCGCCACCGACACCGCCATATTCTTCGGGGATCGCCCCCGCCATCAGCCCGGTTTCACCTGCCTTGCGCCAAAAGTCGCGATCCACCACGCCGTTTTCGACCCAGGTTTCGATATTGGGCGACAGTTCATCATCCATGAACCGGCCTGCCATATCCGCAAACATGCGGTGTTCGTCGGTGACCCACGCTGCGGTGGAAGTGAAAAGTGGCATCGAACGCTCTCCAGACAATCTTTCCTATAAGCCTAGCGTTCTGCCTGATTCACGCCAATGCATGTGACGCCGCGTCTCGCCGTCGAACAACGCAACGTCCCTTGCCCAAAATTAAAAGAACAGTTTTTTCTTGAGCAGGTTCAGGACAATGCTGTTGCCAGCAGGTCTGCCGCTGCATCCTTGGCGTCTTGCGCCGGATCGCACTGTTGAAGCAAAACGGCCGAGACAATTGCCCCTTCCTGCAAGACAACGATCTGACAGGCCAGTTTATGCGGATCCTGAGCACCGGCTTGTTCGGCAACCGAGGTGAAATGGTCCAGCAGGAATTGCTTGTGTTCCGCAGCCTGTACATGGATCGGGTGATCCGGGTCCTGGAATTCAGCACCTGCCTTAATGAACATGCACCCCCGGAACTCGTCTTCTTCGAACCACTCTTTCAGCGCATCAAAACTGGCGAGGATTTGCTCGGATGGCGTTTTTGCCATCTCGTCAATCCGCCTTAGAAACCAATCGCGAAAGCTTTCGTCCCGCAAACGCAGGGCCGCAAGGATCAGCTCTTCCTTGGTGCGGAAGTGCTTGTACATCGACGTTTTGGACACACCCGTTTCCACCACCAGCTTGTCCATGCCGGTTGCGTGAAACCCATCGCGATAAAAGACCTTCAGGGCCTTGCTTACCAGTTCGTCCCGTTTGTTTGGGCGCATGATTCGGCTCCATAGTGTACCGTTCTGTACATATTAGCCCGAAACGCGAAGTACAATAACTCCACATCAACAACTTGATTTTACTTGTATTTTCTGGATCCAACAGTCTCAAACTGAAATTTTTTGAAGTTTACCCTTGCAAAAGTTAACAGATCAGTACACTTTGAGATCGAAAGTTAACCGATCTGTACACCAGAGGATTTGACCGATGAAACGTCGTGCCAGCATTTTTCCACCTCAGTACGTTCCGTTCCTTCTGACCATGGCCCTTCTGGCCGCTTCACTCACTTGAAAGCTCATGCCCGTGTCTCGCACTCCTCTGCCCCCATTCACGTTTGAGACCGCAACTCAGAAAGTGCGGATGGCGGAAAACGCCTGGAACAGTCGTGACCCCGACCGGGTGACGCCCGCCTATTCCGAAAACAGTCAATGGCGAAACCGGGCTGAGTTTCTGTCAGGTCATGCCGATATCCACGCCTTCCTGACGCGCAAATGGCGCAAGGAACTGGACTATCGCCTGATCAAGGAACTCTGGGCCTTTGCAGGACATCGCATTGCAGTACGCTATGCTTATGAATGGCGAGACGACAGCGGCCATTGGTTCCGCTCTTATGGCAACGAGAACTGGGAGTTTGCCGAAGACGGGCGCATGTCGCACCGCCACGCCTCACTGAACGATCTTCCGATCTCCGAAGGTGACCGCCTGTTCCACTGGCCGCAGGGCGAACGCCCCGAAGATCATCCCGGACTGTCAGACTTGGGTCTTTGAAAGGACTTACCATGCCCCGTGCCTTTTCCGAACGCGCCTTCACCCCAGCCGTCCGCGCCCATCAAGAGCGGATGGGATCGGCAAAAACCTATGCCAAGTTCATCGAAAGTGGGCCACAGCAAGGCCACTTGATCGGCGAGCCCGAGAAAGAGTTCATTCAGGCACGTGACGGGTTCTATCAATCCACTGTGTCCGAAACCGGCTGGCCCTATGTGCAGTATCGCGGTGGACCTGTGGGATTTTTGAAAGTGCTGGGCCCGCAGACCATCGGCTACGCGGATTTTTCCGGCAACAAGCAGTATATCTCGCGCGGCAACCTGGATGGGAATGATCGGATCGCGATGATCCTGATGGATTACGCCAACCAGCGCCGCCTGAAGATCCTGGGACGTGTCGAATTTACTGAAGGCGAAGCCGCTGCAGCCAGATTGTATCCCGAAGGGGCCGAGGCCCCGGCGGAACGGGCAGCAATCATCCGCGTCGAGGCGCTGGACTGGAACTGCCCGCGTCACATCACCCCTCGCTTCACCGAAGCCGAGCTGCGCCCCCATCTGAACACGCTTGGACAACAGCTGGCCCAGCTGCAGGCCGAGAATGAACGACTGAAGCAGGAATTGGCAAAGTCCAGCTAACGCGTTGGGCGATGCCGGGTTTTCGATTTACAGGAAAGGAATTTGCGCAATGGTTCGTTCAGTCGTTCAACTCTCGGTCGTGTGTCTTGCAGCGGCGGCCTTGATATTGCTGATCCTGATGTTTGGGTTTTTCGCGTCACCCAGCGCCGTGCGCACGTCTCCTTCCGTATTCAGCACAATGCTATTTGACCACCTGCAGCAAGAGTGAAAGGCGATCAGCCCCGACTGGTTTTGACCATCGCAGCAATACCTGCGGCGCAGAACTCGACCAAAGGTTCAATATCAGGCTGATCACCGCCCCGCGACAGCGCCCTGACCCGCCAACCGCTGTTGAGATGCGCCAGCATGGCTGAAACCGAATACACCTGACCGCTGGCCAACACTGCCGGATCGACGTCGGGGTAAAGCGCAGCAATCTCGGCAATAAAGTGCTGTGCCGTCGGATCGAAACATTCTGCTGCAATGTCGCTCCACCGTGGATCGACCGACACATGCGCGACCAACCGGCCATAGGCCATCCATCCCGGACCACCCGTTTCAGCCAGTTCCACATAGGGCCGGATAAAGCTGTCCAGAATGCTGCGCAAGGTCAGCGGCCCCTCGGCCTTCGCTTTGTTCAGCGCGTCGATCCGCAACTGCGCCAACTCATCCGCGCGTCTGGCAACGGTTCGATAGAATAGCTCCTCTTTCCCACCGCCGTGATGGTGCACAAGACCAATCTGCACCTCGGCCAAAGCGGCGATATCTCGGATCGAGGCGCCTTCGAATCCCCGTTCAGCAAAAACCAATTCCGCCGCGTCCATGATCCGCGCCCGCGTCTCCAAAGACCGCTTGGATGGCGCTCTTTGCCTTGGTTTTTCTCTGTTTTTTAGAGTCATGATTTTCACCTTGCCTTATTTTGGTCGTTCGTTCAAGTTAAGCCTCACGAACTTTGGGAGGGTTCATGGAAGAAACGCGCGACGCATTCGCCCTGATCGGGGCGGGGCCGATGGGATTGGCCGCGGCCAAGGTGCTGAAAGAACAAGGCATCGCATTTCAAGGGTTCGAGCTGCATTCGGATGTGGGCGGTCTGTGGGACATCGATGCCCCCAGATCAACCATGTATGAAACGGCGCATCTGATCTCGTCCAAGCGTATGACCGAGTTCGAAGATTTCCCGATGGATGAGGCTGTGGCCGAATACCCTTCTCACCGTGCGATGCGCGACTATTTCCGTGCGTTTGCAGATCATTTCGGGTTGCGTGAGAACTATAGGTTCAATGCCGAAGTCACCCAGATCACACCACTGGGCAACTCGGGAGACGGTTGGCGCGTGTCTTGGAGGGATGCCGGAGGCGACCATCAAGCCGACTTCGAAGGGGTTATGATAGCAAACGGCACCCTGTCGGAACCGAACATGCCTGAATTTCCCGGAACCTTCGACGGCGAATTGATCCATGCCTCGCAATACAGGTATCCCAGCCAGTTCGACGGCAAACGCGTGTTGGTTGTAGGCGCGGGCAATTCCGGCTGCGACATCGCAGTGGATGCGATCCACCATGCAAAACGCTGCGACCTGTCGATGCGGCGCGGGTACTATTTCGTCCCGAAATACGTCTTTGGCAAACCTGCTGACACGATGGGCGGCAAGATCCGCCTGCCCATGTGGCTGAAGCAAAAGGTCGACAGTCTGATCCTCAGCTGGTTCGTTGGAAATCCGCAGAAATACGGCTTTCCCAAACCCGATTATCAGCTTTACGAAAGCCACCCGGTGGTGAATTCACTGGTCCTGTATCACGCGGGCCATGGTGATCTGCGCATTCGCCCCGACATCGACCGGTTTGAGGGTCACACCGTTCACTTCAAGGACGGTTCCAGCGAAGACTATGACATGATCCTCGCCGCAACCGGATACAAGCTGCACTATCCGTTTGTCGACAAGGACCTGCTGAACTGGCAGGGCGATGCCCCGCATCTGTACCTGAACACCATCCACCCCAAACGGGACGATCTGTTTGTGCTGGGCATGGTCGAGGCCACGGGCCTGGGCTGGCAGGGGAGACACGAACAGGCCGAGATGGTGGCGCGCTATATCAAGGGTCTTCAAAACGGTTGCCCGGCGGCGGCCGATCTGAAAACCGAAAAACAAAAAGACTACACGCGCGCCACCGGGGGCATGAACTATATCGACCTGCCCCGCATGGCTTATTACGTCGACAAGGCCACCTATAGAAAAGCAGTCACCGGCTGGATCGACCGGCTGCGGAAAGCCGCCGCATGAGTGGTATCGACGAAGTCACGCTGAATTTCAGCCCGGCGTCTCTGTCGCTGCTGAACGCTATTCTGGCCATTGTGATGTTCTCGATCGCGATCGACCTGACGCCTCGGGATTTTGATCGCCTGAGACGCGCGCCAAAACCGGTGATTGTCGGGCTGGTGTCTCAGTTCGTCGTCCTGCCTGCACTGACCTTTGCGCTGGTCTGGATCACAGAACCACGTGCATCCATAGCATTAGGGCTGATCCTTGTGGCGGCTTGCCCAGGAGGCAACATCTCGAACTTCATCACGCATCGCGCGGGCGGCAATGCGGCTCTGTCTGTGTCGATGACAGCGTTCGCCACCATCGGCGCAATCTTCATGACGCCTTTCAACATCGCGCTTTGGGGCGGGCTGTATCCACCAACCCGAGCGATCCTGCAGCAAACCCAGATCGATCCGGTGCAAATCGCCATTCTCGTCGGCTTGATGCTGATCCTGCCCCTTGTTCTGGGCATTGCGTTGAATCAGCGTCGACCTGCCCTGACCGCCCGTCTGCGCGCGCCGTTGCAATACCTGTCGATGGGTATCTTCGCAGCCTTCATCTTGCTTGCCCTGGCGGCCAACTGGGGGTTCTTCCTCAGCTTTGCCGGGGCTGTTGCCGGGCTTGTGATCCTTCACAACGCCCTGGCACTGGGGGGCGGTTGGGTCGTGGCCACTCTGACCCGGCTATCCCCCTTTGATCGTCGCGCAATCACCATAGAGACCGGCATTCAGAATTCAGGGCTTGGACTGGTCTTGATCTTCGCCTTTTTCCACGGGCTGGGCGGCATGGCAGTTGTTGCCGCGTTCTGGGGCATCTGGCACGCGATTTCCGGTATTGCGCTTGCGTCGGTCATGGCCCGAACCGAGGCCGCACGATGACCCGCATTCTGATAACAGGTGCTGCCGGAATGGTCGGGCAAGCGCTGTTGCCTGAACTCGAGGGGCATGAGGTCTTTGCCACCGACCTCAAACGCCCGGAGGCTTTGCCGGAATACATCGCCTTCCTGCCCATGGACGTGACAAGCGACGCCCCTGCCCGCGTGATCACCAAGGTCAAGCCGGATGTCATCGTGCATCTGGCCTCAATCGTGACGCCCTCGCCCAGGATGGGGCGCGCGGCGGCATACGCTGTTGATGTCGAAGGCACGCGCAAGGTGGTGAATGCGGCGATTGCCAACGGGGTGCGTAGGCTGGTGGTCACATCGTCCGGAGCGGCATATGGTTATCACGCGGACAACCGCGTTCCGCTGCGCGAACGTGACCCGTTGCGGGGCAATCCGGAATTCCCTTATTCCGACCACAAGAGACAGGTCGAGGAATTGTTGGCGGAAGCCCGAAGCGCTGCCCCTGATCTTGAACAGGTCGTTCTGCGTGTGGGGACGGTGCTGGGTGCTGGCACGGAAAACCAGATCACCGCCCTGTTTCACAAGCCCCGCCTGCTGGCCGTAACCGGCAGCGAAAGCCCTTTTGTCTTTATCTGGACACACGATCTGGCCCGCATCCTGCGGCGCGCAGCGACAGACGGGCCACCCGGTATCTTCAATGTCGCCGGGGACGGCGCGATGGGCGTTACAGATCTGGCCGATGCCTTGGGGAAATCGGTTCTGCGTCTTCCTGCTTGGGCGCTGAAGGCGGCTTTGGCCGTGGCGCGCCCGCTTGGGTTGTCTCGCTATGGGCCGGAACAGGTGCGGTTTCTGCAATATCGACCGGTTTTGGACAATTCCGCCCTCAAATCAGAATTCGGCTATACGCCCGAAAAAACCAGCGCCGAGGTGTTCGCGTTCTGGCAAAAGCAGGCCGGGCTATGAAGACAGCTGTCATATCAGGTGGGGCAGGCGGTTTGGGGCAAGCCCTGAGCCATGCCCTGCAAGCCCGCGGTTGGCGGGCCGTGTTGCTGGACCTTGATGTCTCAGGTTTGGACACCGGGCCAAACCAGTTGCCAATCGCTTGCGATCTGACAGACCCCGATCAGCTTGCTGACGCAACGCAAACGGTGATCAAATCCAGCGAGAGTATAGATCTGGTCGTCTACAACGCCGGGGTCACGCAAATTCGGGGGTTTGATCAGTCCGACGCCGCCAGCCACCGAATGGTGTTCGACATCAACTATTTTGCAGCCGTTGAAATGGCCCGCGCGTTTCTGCAACCGGTCCGGGCCTCGAAAGGAACGCATCTTGCGATTTCGTCCGTGGCCGGGTTTGCACCGCTCTATCACCGAACGGCCTATGCTGCCTCGAAACACGCGCTTGAGGGGTTCTTCAAGTCACTTCGCTCCGAAGAAGCACCTCATGGTGTTCAGGTTCAGATCGCGGCACCGTCCTTCGTGGCCACTAACCCGGGCAACGCACAGGAGCAGGCCGACGGAACCGCAAGACCCGGATCGGCAAAGGACGGTATGGACGAGATGAGCCCTGAAGCCGCCGCCAAAGCGATCCTGCGAGGATTGGACAAATCGCAGCCGATGATTCCGGTTGGTCGCGTGGCGCGTTTGTCCTGGTGGCTGAACAGCCTCTCACCGCGTCTGTATCAACGCCTGATGGAGCGCAAAATACGCGGGCCAGAGACATAGAATTTTGCCATGACCCCTTGACCTTCCCGTGACTGGAACCCTCATTTGAAGGGCAAGGCAAGCTGCGGAACGAGTCGCATGGCATATGAAACACTCACAGAACTCAAAATCACCGGCATGGGCTGCGCGTCCTGTGTGGGCCGTGTCGAAGCGGCCCTGCGTGATGTGCCCGGTGTCGATGCGGCCTCGGTCAACTTTGCGACCAAATCAGCGCAAGTGTCGTTTAACGGGCCGGTAACAGAACTTACTGCGGCGCTGGACGCGGCAGGGTATCCGGCCCAAACCGACCGCGTAGATCTGAGCGTCGAAGGGATGAACTGTGCCTCGTGCGTGGCCAAGATCGAACGCACGCTGGCCGCCAACCCGGGTGTGATCGACGCGCAGGTCAATCTCGCCACTCAAACCGCCACAGTGACATACGCAGCGGGGGTAACCACGCCAGAGCAGTTGGCACAGGTCATCACCGGAATCGGATACCCCGCGCGCCTTCAAAACGCCCAGGAACCTGAAAGCCGCGAAGGTGACGAAATTCGCAATCTGAGCCGCACCACGATGCTTGCCGCCGTCCTCGCGCTGCCCGTGTTTATTCTTGAGATGGGTGGGCACATGATCCCCGCATTCCATCATTGGGTACACGCCACCATCGGTGTGCAGACCAGTCAGCTTATCCAGTTTGCTCTGACCTCGGCCCTGTTGATCGGTCCGGGACGGGTGTTTTACCGCAAGGGCATCCCATCGCTGTTGCGCGGCGCACCTGACATGAACGCGCTTGTCGCGTTGGGGACCGGGGCGGCCTATCTTTTTTCCGTGGTGGCCACATTCGCCCCAGGCGTGCTGCCGCAAGGCACCGCCAACGTCTATTTCGAAGCCGCAGCAGTCATCGTTGTACTGATCCTTCTGGGCCGACTTATGGAGGCGCGCGCCAAAGGCAGAACCGGGGCCGCAATCCGAAAGCTGGTAGGCTTACAGCCCAAAACCGCGCGGGTCGAAGTGGATGGCCGAACAGAGGACCGCCCGATTGCTGACATTGCTGTGGGTGACATTCTGCGCGTCCGTCCGGGCGAACGCGTGCCAGTAGACGCTGATGTGCTTGAAGGCACGTCTTACGTCGACGAAAGCATGATCACTGGCGAGCCTGTTCCGGTCGGAAAATCGCAAGGGGCCGCTGTTGTTGGCGGCACGGTGAACGGGACCGGAGCCTTGCGGGTAAGTGCTGCGCGCGTTGGGGACGACACGGTTCTGGCTCAGGTCATCCGCATGGTGCAGCAGGCACAGGGGGCCAAACTGCCTATTCAAGGGCTGGTCGACCAGATCACCTATCGTTTTGTTCCCGCCGTCATTCTCGTTGCTGTGATCACTGTCATACTTTGGCTGGTTTTCGGTCCCAGCCCCGCCCTGCCGCCGGCGCTGGTGGCAGGTGTTTCGGTGCTGATCATTGCCTGCCCCTGTGCGATGGGACTGGCGACGCCCACGTCTATCATGGTGGGCACCGGACGTGCGGCAGAACTGGGGGTATTGTTCCGCAAAGGCGACGCATTACAGCAGCTTCAACAAGCACGCATTATCGCGCTGGATAAAACCGGAACTCTCACTCTTGGCCGTCCCGAGCTGGAAAGCGTTATGACGGTGAACGGGTTTGACCGGGATGAGGTCGTGCGGCTCGCTGCATCCCTCGAAGCACAGTCAGAGCATCCGATTGCATCGGCGATCACCCGGGCGGGCCCTTCTGCTCTGCCAGAGGCGTCGAATGTGCAGTCGATCACCGGGCTGGGTGTGCAGGGTCTCGTTGAAGGCCGGGACGTACTGGTCGGGTCGTACAGGCTGATGGAAAACCGTGGGATCGATCTTGGCCGCTTGGCGGAGGAGGCCGAGGCGCGCGCCTCTGAAGGGGCAACGCCGCTATTCGTTGCCTTAGATGGGCAGGCCGCGGCCACGATTTCTGTGTCCGACCCGATCAAGCCCGGCACCGAAGAAGCGCTGCAAAGGTTGCACCAGATGGGGCTGACTGTCGCCATGATCACCGGGGACAACGCGCATACGGCTCAAGCGTTGGCTGATCGGTTGGGAATCGATCATGTCACTGCCGAGGTGTTGCCGGACGGCAAGGTAGATGCGATCGCGGCCCTGCGGGATAGGTTCGGAACGCTGGCTTTTGTTGGCGACGGGATCAACGATGCCCCGGCGCTTGCATCTGCAGATATCGGTATCGCCATTGGGACAGGTACGGATGTGGCCATTGAAACGGCCGACGTCGTTCTGATGTCCGGCGATCTGCGCGGCGTTGCAAACGCAACCGAAATCAGCCGTCGCACAATGCGAAACATTCGCCAAAACCTCGGATGGGCGTTTGGCTACAATGTCCTGCTCATCCCGGTGGCCGCTGGCGCGCTGTACCCGTTTGGCGGTCACCTGTTGTCGCCTGCGATGGCAGCCGGCGCGATGGCGCTGTCCAGCGTATTTGTGGTCTCGAATGCTCTGCGCCTGCGTCGCGTCCACGCCAGCCTGCCGGAAACCCCGGCCTTGGCCAGCAGCGAGGTGCCCGCATGAATATCGGAGACGTGTCCGCCCGCACAGGCCTGCCCGCCAAGACGATCAGGTATTATGAGGACATCGACCTGATAAAGCCTCTGCGCGACGACAACGGGTATCGCCGGTTTCGCGATCAGGACGTGCATAAACTGAACTTTCTGGGCCGCGCCCGCGCGCTTGGGTTTACCATCGAGGATTGCAGGACTCTGTTGGCGCTGTACGAGGATGAAACGCGCGCCAGCGCAGACGTAAAACAGGTCGCTCGGGATCATCTGGCGCAGATCGAAGCCAAGATCGCGGACCTGAACGCCATGCGCGACACGCTGAGTCATCTGATAGACGCCTGCGCCGGGGATGACCGGCCCGATTGTCCGATATTGCAGGATCTGGGTGGGAAAGGCTGACTTGGGGTTGCCCTTTGGGCGCAGCTTTGCTTTGTCTTCATCGAAGATTTCGGCCCCAGACAACGGTCGAACAGCCGAGAGGATCACAAAATGGCAAAAGTCGCGTTCCTTGGCCTGGGTGTCATGGGCTATCCCATGGCCGGATTTCTGAAGGCCGCAGGTCATGACGTCACCGTCTACAACCGCACCACCGCCAAGGCTGAAGCCTGGGTGGCACAGCATGGCGGTGCCATGGCAATCACTCCGAAAGATGCCGTCAAAGATGCCGATTTTGTCATGGCCTGCGTCGGCAACGATGACGATCTGCGCATGGTCTGCACAGGCGAGAACGGCGCGTTTCATGGCATGTCGGATGGGGCCATCTTTGTTGATCACACAACGGTTTCCAAAGATGTCACATTAGAGCTTTACGCGGCAGCAGCAGCGCAAGGGTGTGCCTTTGTCGACGCTCCGATCTCGGGCGGTCAGGCCGGGGCGGAAAACGGGGTCCTGTCTATCATGTGCGGCGGCGATCAGGATGCCTATGATGCTGCGGAACCCCTGATGCAGGTTTACTCAAAAATTTGCCGCCGTATCGGAGAGAGCGGCACGGGCCAGATGACCAAGATGTGCAATCAAATTGCCATCGCCGGTGTCGTGCAGGGCCTCAGCGAAGCGCTGCATTTTGCGGAAAAGGCTGGCTTGGACGGGCGCTCTGTGGTCGAGGTGATCAGTCAGGGTGCGGCAGGAAGCTGGCAGATGGTGAACCGGCACGAGGCGATGCTAGACGATCATTTCGATTATGGCTTTGCCGTGGACTGGATGCGCAAAGACTTGGGGATTTGTCTGGATGAAGCCAATTCAAACGGGGCTTCTTTGCCTCTGACGGCTTTGGTCGACCAGTTTTACAAGGACGTGCAGAAACTTGGTGGCGGGCGCTGGGATACGTCGTCGCTGTTCAAACGCCTGCGCGCTTTGGACTGAGGGGTCAGGGGGCTGTCTGCCCCCTCTTGGCCCCTTGGGCCAATTCACCCCCGAAGGTATTTTACGCCAGATGAATAGGATCCCGGGTGTGACGGGATGGAGAACGACATGAGCGAATTGGTGAAGTTCTGGGCGGATGCGTTGCGTCGGCATTGGGGGCTGGACGCACGGTTGACGCGGCTGGATGGCGAATATGACCTGAACTTCCTGGTGCAGGCCACCAATGGACAGGATTATGTGCTGAAGGTTATGCGTGCGGGCTGCGAGGCGGATCTGGTAGACCTGCAGATACAGGCACTGGCTCATATTGCGTCGGAAGCACCGGGTTTGCCATTTCCCAAAGTGTTTCCTGATTTGAATGGCGATCTGTTGCCCGAGATTGCGGATTCTGAGACCCAGCCGAGGCTGGCCTGGTTGCTGGAATGCCTGCCCGGGCAATGCTACGCAAAGGCGGCACCAAAATCCGAAGAATTGATCCTGAAACTTGGGCGCGTGCTGGGGGCAACCGATCGGGCCCTGGAAGGGTTCCAGCATGAGGGGTTGCATCGGGTCGATTTCAAATGGGACTTGATGCAGGCGGGTTGGATCGAAGACAAGCTGGACGCGATTTCAGATCCGACGCGGCAGGCTTTGCTAAAGGAAATCTGCGACGGGTTTGCAGCGATTTCCGGCACCCTTGCAGATCTGCCAAAACAGGCCATTCACAATGATGCCAATGACTATAACATTCTTGTCGACGGGGAGTTGAGCGAGCGGCGGCGGATCTCGGGCCTGATCGATCTGGGTGACATGTGCGCGGCGCCGCGAGTCTGCGATCTGGCGATTGCCGGGGCCTATATCGTGTTGGACCATCCCAAGCCGGAACGGGCGTTGGCTGCGTTGGTGAAAGGTTATCACGCAGCAATCAGACTAAGCGCGAGTGAGGTAGATCTGATCTGGCCGTTGCTTCGGATGCGGCTTGCGGTGTCGGTCGTCAACTCGACCCTGATGGCCGCCGAGAACCCGGATGATCCTTATGTGACCATCTCTCAAGCGCCTGCATGGCGGTTTCTTGAGAACGCTTCGGTCAATGGCGGGTTGATGTCGGCGCGCTTGCGGGCGGCTTGTGGATTGCCGGTGGTCGATGGGGCAGAACGTATCCATGCCTATCTACAGGAGCATCGCGGTCAGTTCGCCCAGATGTTCGATCAGGATCTGAGCGATGTGCCAATGGGTTCACTGTCGGTTGAAAACTGTGTCTGGCCTCAGAACCCGTTCCACATGCCTTTGGCCGAAGCCGCACGGGTAGGCGAGGAATATGGGCAGGATCTGTGGCTGGGCTATTACAACGAGCCCCGCCTGATCTATGCCGAACCGGGGTTCCGCAAGGGCCCGTGGAAAGCCTCGGACCGGCGGACAGTGCATTTGGCCGTGGATGTGTTTGCGCCTGCCGGGACGGTGCTGCACGCACCGATGAGCGGGCGGGTGGAAGTGGTTGAGAACCGTGAC